>NZ_JAJCXD010000040.1:22460-269078 GCF_021056305.1 Actinokineospora sp. PR83 | reverse complement strand
GGTGACGCGGGTGCCGCGCTCGGTGGCGGTGACCCGGGTGCCGGGAGTGGTGCGGGTGGCGGTGACGCGCGTGCCCCGGTGGGTGGCGGTGACCCTGGTGCCCGCCGTGACGCGGGTACCGCGCTCGGCGGCGGTCACGCGGGTGCCCCGGGTGACGCGGGTGCCGAGGCCGCTGAGGGTGACGCGGGTGCCGAGCACGAAGGCGGTGACCCGGGTGCCCCGGGTGACGCGGGTGCCGCGTTCGACGGCCGTCACCCTGGTGCCCATGAACAGCAGCGAGGTGACCCTGGTGCCGCGGGTGACGCGCGTTCCGCAGGTCACCCTGGTGCCCCGGGTGACGCGGGTCCCCCTGGTGACCCGCGTGCCCGCCGTGACGCGGGTGCCCCGGCTCTCCGGCGCGGTCCACGCGATCCGGAACGCGGTGACGCGGGTGCCCGGCTCCAGTGCGGTGACTCGCGTGCCCCTGGTGACGCGGGTGCCTCGGGTGACCCTGGTGCCCGCTTCCAGTGCGGTGACGCGGGTTCCGGGCTCCAACGCGGTGACTCGCGTGCCCCGGGTGACCCTGGTGCCCGCTTCCAGCGCCGTGACACGGGTGCCCGGCTCCAACGCGGTGACCCGCGTGCCCCTGGTGACACGGGTGCCGGGCTGCGAAGCGGTGACGCGGGTTCCCCTGGTCACGCGGGTGCCTGCTTCCAGTGCGGTGACGCGGGTTCCGCGCTCCACCGAGGTGACGCGGGTGCCTCGGGTGACCCTGGTGCCCGCTTCGAGCGCGGTGACGCGGGTGCCCGGTTCCTGTGCTGTGACGCGGGTTCCCCTGGTGACGCGCGTCCCGGCCTCCAGCACCGCCGTGACGCGGGTGCCCGGCTTCGCCGTCATCTCCGTGACGCGGGTCCCCCTGGTCACGCGGGTTCCGAGTTCGAGGGCGGTGACCCGGGTCCCCCTGGTCACCCGGGTGCCTCGGGTCACCCGGGTTCCGGCGGAGAGGGTGGTGGCGGCCAGGTGAAGGCCACTCTGCTGCACTCCCTCACCCGATCGGGTGATAGCGGCGGCCGGGTTGGAGCGGGTGGGGGTGTACATGGAGTGGCCTCCTGGGGGATTGGAGCGCTTCTAATTGTCAGATGACTCTTTCGCAAGGGCCGTACAGGTGAAAAGCTATGACCCCGGGCGGTCACCGACAAGACGTTGTGGCGCGTCTTGGTGGCGCACATGCGCAGTTGAGGCCGTTCGCCCCTTGCCGATACGCCCAAAGAGCTACCTCTGCGGGCGTCACTCGGCCGATCGGCCTTACCAGGAGAGCACCAACCGAAGGCCCCGTGCCCGCACGCACTCGCGGGGGCAGGCGGGAGTCGTCGCACCCCGTCCGACCTCGTCCGTTACGGTAGCGCTCGTGACACCCGTCGAGACCGTTCTCGTCCTCGCGGTGATCCCGCTGGCCATCTACGGCGTGATCGCCCTGCTGACGCTGCGCGAGAAGTTCGCCAGGTCGCCCCGCTACCGCCCCGGCCAGGAGTGGGAGCACCCGCCCGTGTGGTGGACGGCCAACCCCGGTGGGCTCGGTGCGGGGCACCCCGTCCTGTCCGCCGGTGGCCACTCCGGTGGTCACTCCACCGGTGCCCACTCCGCTGACGTCCACTCGGCCGAACACGCCGACTCCGCGCTCGTGCGCACGGCCAAGGGAGGTGCCCGTGGCAGCTGGTGAGCTCGTCCACGCGAACCACGCCGACGACCAGGTCGTCGAGGACCCCGAGCACGGCATCGGGGTGGCCAGGACCGCCAGCGGGCGGCTCTCGGTCGCCCGCGAGAAGGTGCCCGCCGCCCCCGGCCTGCCGTTCAACGCCGTGCAGCTGTCCCGGCTCGACGAGGCGCTGACCCTGGCGTCGCGGGCGACCGGCATCGGCTTCAGCGTCTACCTCGGCGACCTCGGTGCCGACCCGCGCGACAGGGCCGAGGAGCTGCACGCGGGCATCGGTGCCGCGTCCGCCGACTCGGCGCTGATCGCGGTGTCGCCGGGGCAGCGCAAGGTGGAGATCGTGACCGGCACCGAGGCGGCCCGCAGGCTGCCCGACCGCGGCTGCAACCTCGCCGTGATGAGCATGGTGGCCTCCTTCAAGGAGGGCGACCTCACCGGCGGACTGGTCAGCGCCCTGCGGATGCTGGCCGACCAGGCGGGCCACGCCCCCCGGCACTGAGCACGACCCGAAGCACACCGACACGCAGAAGGCCCGGACCCCGCGAGGGGTCCGGGCCTTCTGCCGTCAGGTGATCAGCTGCCGTCGAACTCGCGGGCCGCCAAGGCGCGGACGATGCCCGCCCGGCCCTCGGTCACCAGCCTGCGCAGCGCGGGCGGGTGCTCCCCGGTCAGCCACTCGTCCGCCGCCTCGACCGTGCTCGGCACGACCGCCCACGCCGGGAACAGGCCCAGGGCCACCGACTGGGCGCGCTCGCTGGAGCGCCGCGCCCACACGTCGGCCACGTCGGCGAAGTAGGACGGGGCGTACCCGGCGAGCAGCTCGCGCTGGGCGGGGTGGGAGAAGCCGGTGATGATGGCCTCGTTCACCGCGTTGGGCAGCTCGTCGTCGCGGGTGGCGCGGCGCCACGCCTCGGCCTTGGCCTCGGCGGTGGGGCGCAGCGCGGTGGCCCGCTCGGCCTGGCGGTGGCCCGCGGCGGTGGAGTCGCGGCGCAGCTCCGCCTCGATCTCCGCCTCGCCCGCCGCGCCGTGCGCGACCAGGGCGTGCAGCAGCCGCCAGCGCAGGTCGGTGTCGACGACCAGGCCCTCCAGCGGTGCGGAGCCGTCGAGCCAGCCGCGCAGCACGGTCAGCTTCGCCTCGTCCAGGACCGACCCGGCCAGGGAGTTGGCGAAGGCCAGCTGGTGGTCCGAACCCGGGGCCGCAGACCGCGCCAGCTCCAGGATGCGGTCGGTGAAGGTCTGCCAGCCGGTGGGCGCCCAGGCCGGGTCGGCGTAGGAGCCGAGCGCGGTCTGCGCCTGCATCAGCAGCCGCTGCACCACGCCGACCTCGGTCTCCGCGGCCAGGCCGTGCGCCACCAGGGTGACGAAGTCGCGGGCCTTGAGCTCCGCCTCGCGGGTCATCTCCCAGGCCGCCGACCAGCACAGGGTGCGCGGCAGCGGCTCGGTGATGTCGCCGATGCGGTCGATCAGGGTGGTCAGCGACACCGGGTCCAGGCGCATCGTGCAGTAGGTCAGGTCGTCGTCGTTGACCAGCAGCAGCTTGCCCCGGCCGACCCCGAGCAGCGCGGGCACCTCGGTGCGCTCGCCGTCGACGTCGACCTCCACCCGGTGGGTGCGGACCAGGTTGCCGTCGGCGTCGTCGTCGTAGACGCCGATCGCGACCCGGTGCGTGCGCAGCTCGCCCTTGCCCGGCTTCGCCCCGCCCTGGAGCACGGCGAACTCGGTGAACTTCCCGTCGGCGTCCACCTCGAACCGGGCGCGCAGCGAGTTGAGGCCGGTGGTCTGCAACCACTGGGCGCTCCACCACGACAGGTCGCGGCCCGACGCCTCCTCCAGCGCCCCCAGCAGGTCCGACAGGGTCGCGTTGGCCCAAGCGTGCTTGGCGAAGTACACCTTGAGCCCGGACAGGAAGTTCTCCAGCCCCACGTACGCCACGAGCTGCTTGAGCACGCTCGCGCCCTTGGCGTAGGTGATGCCGTCGAAGTTGACCTCGACCGCCTGCACGTCCGGGATGTCGGCCGCGACCGGGTGCGTCGAGGGCAACTGGTCCTGCCGGTAGGCCCAGGACTTCTCGATGTTGGCGAAGCTGGTCCAGGCGTGCTCGTACTCGGTGGCGTTGGCCTGCGCCAGCACCGAGGCCCAGGTGGCGAAGGACTCGTTGAGCCACAGGTCGTCCCACCAGCGCATGGTGACCAGGTCGCCGAACCACATGTGCGCCATCTCGTGCAGCACCGTCTCGCAGCGCCGCTCGTAGGCGTAGCGGGTGACCCGGCTGCGGAAGACGTAGTCCTCCAGGAAGGTCACGCAGCCCGCGTTCTCCATCGCGCCCGCGTTGAACTCCGGCACGAAGCACTGGTCGTACTTGCCGAACGGGTAGGCCACGCCGAAGCTCTCGTGGAAGAACCCGAAGCCCTGCTTGGTCTCGGTGAACAGCCGGTCGGCGTCCATGTGCTCGGCCAGCGACGCGCGGCAGTAGATGCCCAGCGGGATGGTGCCGTGCGCGTCGCTGAACTCGTCGCGCCACTCGGCGTACGGGCCCGCGACCAGCGCCACCAGGTAGGTGGAGATCCGGTCGGTGGTCTCGAACTCGTGTCGGACCGCCCCCTGGACCCCGCCCTCGACGTCGGTGGTGGTGGCCGTGGCCGCGTTGGAGATCACCTTCCAGCCGCGCGGGGCGATGACCCGGACGGTGTAGGTGGCCTTGAGGTCGGGCTGGTCGAAGCAGGCGAACATGCGCTTGGCGTCGGCCGTCTCGAACTGCGTGTACAGGTACACGCCCTTGTCGACCGGGTCGACGAACCGGTGCAGGCCCTCACCGGTGTTGGTGTAGGAGCAGGTGGCCGACACGGTCAGCTCGTTGGTCTCGGCGAGACCGGTCAGCACCAGGCCGTCCTCCTCGCGGTAGTCGTCGACCGGCAGCGCGGTGCCGTTCAGCTCGGCTGACTCCACCGACGCCGCGATCAGGTCGATGAAGGTGTCCGCGCTCGGATCGCCGCTGCGGAACCGCACCGTGCTGCGCGAGGAGAACGTCGTCTCGCCCGGCTGACCGATCCCGTCGGTCAGGTCCAGCTCGATGACGTAGGACTCGACCTCAAGCAGGGCGGCACGCCGTTGTGCTTGGTCTCTGGTCAGGTTGGGCGCGGCCACTCAATACACCTCGGCGGACTCGTCGATCTCGGAACTGACAATCGCATCCAATCACGCCCCGGGTCCTCCCCGTGGCCGGGAAGGATTCGGATCCGCCGCGCGTTGCACCGCCCAGAGGGCGGTCGCGCCCCCGAACACCGCACGCCGAACCGAGTACGGAGATCACGTCGATGACCGCTGCGCAGTCCTCCGGGGCACCCGTGACCAGGACCAAGGTCGACTTCTACTTCGATCCCGCCTGCCCGTTCGCCTGGATCACGTCCCGGTGGATCCTGGAGGTCGAGAAGCACCGCGACCTCGACCTGAACTTCCGGGTGATGAGCCTGTCCGTGCTCAACGAGGGTCGGGACCTGCCGGAGCAGTACCGCGCACTGCTGGACAAGGCGTGGGGACCGGTCCGGGTCGCGGTGGCCGCGGCGCAGGCGCACGGCGAGGGGGTCCTGCGCGACCTGTACACCGCCCTGGGCACCCGCATCCACAACCAGGGCAACAAGGACACCGACGCCGTCATCGCCGAGGCTCTGGCCGAGGTGGGCCTGCCCGCCGAGCTGGCCGCGGCCGCGCACACCGACGAGTACGACGAGGCCCTGCGCAAGATGCACCACGAGGGCATGGACCCGGTCGGCGAGGACGTGGGCACCCCGACGATCCACATCGACGGCGTGGCGTTCTTCGGTCCGGTCCTGTCGTCGATCCCGCGCGGGGAGGAGGCCGCGAAGGTCTTCGACGGCGCCCGGCTGCTCGCGGCCTACCCGGACTTCTTCGAGCTGAAGCGCACCCGCACCGGTGAGCTGAACTTCGACTGAGCGCCCGCGCGCGTTCGTTGACCGATCGCTGACCGACCACGGCGTTCTCACCGGGTGTGACCGAGGATGCCGTGGTCGGTTCGCCCGCGCTGTGCCATCGTGGCCGTGTGCCACCGCCAGGGCACGGTTCCCACCACGCTTGGAGGATGGATCAATGGCTGCTCCGGTCACCGCGCGCACCGGCCACGTCATCGGTGGTTCGCTGGTCGACGAGGCCGGTGACCGCATCGACGTGGTGAACCCGGCCACCGAGGAGGTCATCGCCTCGGTCCCGGCGGGCACCCCGGCCGACGTGGACGCCGCCGTGCGCGCCGCCCGCGCCGCGTTCGCGGGCTGGTCGGTGCGCGACCCGAAGGAGCGCGCCGCGGCCGTGCTGCGGGTCGCCCAGGGCATCGCGGCCCGCCGCGACGAGCTGGCCGCGACCATCACCGCCGAGATGGGCGCGCCGATCTCCTTCGCGGCGAAGGTGCAGGCGAGCCTGCCCGCGGCGACGTCGTCGGCGGTGGCGAAGCTGGTCCTCGACGGCGGCTACGACTTCACCGAGGAGGTCGGCAACTCGCTGGTCGTGCGCGAGCCGGTCGGCGTCGTCGGCGCGATCACCCCGTGGAACTACCCGCTGCACCAGATCGTGGCGAAGGTGGCCCCGGCGCTGGTCGCGGGCAACACGGTGGTGCTCAAGCCCAGCGAGGTCGCCCCGCTCAACGCCAACGTCTTCCTGGAGATCCTCGCCGAGGCGGGCATCCCCGACGGCGTGGTCAACCTGGTGCACGGCACCGGCCCGGTCGTCGGCGACGCCATCTCCGGGCACCCGGACGTGGACATGGTGTCGTTCACCGGGTCCACCGCCGCGGGCAAGCTGGTGTCGGTCAACGCCGCGGGCACGGTCAAGCGGGTCGCGCTGGAGCTGGGCGGCAAGTCCGCCAACGTGATCCTCGACGACGCGGACCTGGAGCGGGCCGTGAAGATCGGCCTGGGCAACACGTTCATCAACGGCGGTCAGACCTGCTCGGCCTGGACCCGGTGGGTCGTCCCGGCCGCCCTGCACGACCGGGTGGTCGAACTCGCCGTCGCCAACGCGGCCAAGTACACCGTCGGCGACCCCACCGAGGCCACCACCCGCATCGGCCCGATGGCCTCCCTCGCCCAGCGCGACCGGGTCCTGGGCTACATCGCCGACGGGGTGGCCGAGGGCGCGACCCTGGCCCACGGCGGCACCACCGACGGCCTGCCCGGCACCGGCGCGTTCGTCCCGCCGACGGTGTTCGCCGGGGTGCGCTCGGACATGAAGATCGCCCAGGAGGAGATCTTCGGCCCGGTCCTGTCGATCCTGCCCTACGCCGACGAGGACGAGGCCGTCGAGATCGCCAACTCCACCATCTACGGCCTCGCGGGCGCCGTGTTCGCCGGGGACGACGACCGCGCCCTGCGGGTGGCCCGCCGCCTGCGCACCGGCCAGGTCGACATCAACGGCGGCGCCTACAACCCGGCCGCCCCGTTCGGCGGCTACCGGCAGTCGGGCAACGGCCGCGAGCTGGGCAAGTTCGGGCTGGAGGAGTTCACCGAGGTCAAGTCCATCCAGCGCTGAGGTCCGCGGAGGCCCCCGGTTCGCGCCGGGGGCCTTCCGCTGCCCGGGCCGGGTCAGCGCTGGGCGGCGAGTTCGGCGCGCTGGGCCTCGACGAAGGCCCGGTCGACCGGGTCGCCGTGCCCGGGGACCACGACGTCGGCGGCCCCGAGGCGGCCCAGCACCCCCACCCAGGACGCCACGTCCGCGTCCGGGCCCACCGCCGGGGGAGCGCCCTGCTCGACCAGGTCACCGGCGAACAGCACCCCCGCGTCCGGCACCCGCACCACCACGTCGCCCGGGGTGTGGCCGGGCCCGAGGTGCCGCAGCTCGACCACCCGGCCGCCCAGGTCCAGCTCCACCCGGTCGAGCACCTCGCGATCCGGCACGACCACCGGCGACCGGGCCAGCCGCGCCGCCCGGAACGGCTCCCGCGCCGACCACTCGGCCACCTGCGCGGCCGTGCCGTGCGCGATCTCCGCCGCGGCCGCCGGGTGCGCCCACACCGGCAGCGGGCCGAACGCGGACGTGCCCAGGTGGTGGTCCCAGTGCCCGTGGGTGATCACCGCCGACCACGGCAGCGCGGTCAGCTCCCGCACGGCCGCGGCGAACTCGGCGCCGTGCCCGGCGTCGGTGCCGGTGTCGACCAGCAGGCAGCGCTCGGTGCCCAGGACGAGCCCCAGGGTCAGGTCGAGGTCGGCGTGGCGGCGGGCGAACACCCCGTCGGCGAGTTCCAGCCAGGTCACCGCACCGGTCTACACCACGATCCGCATCGGCCGCCCGGTCGCCGGGTCGACCTCGCCGCCCAGCACGTCCGCATCCCCGGCCGCGTGGCGCCGCGCGGACCAGGCCGCGGCCAGCGCGTCCAGGGCGTCGTCGGTGGACGCGGTCTCGGGTGCCGAGGCCAGCGCGGTGGCCGCGTCCACGAACGGCAGCAGCGCCGTGATGCGCTGACCCACGCCCGCCGCCGACTTCTTCCGGGCGAACACCCGGCCGGGCGCCAGCGCGCGGAAGCTCAGCTCCGGGTGCACCTCGACCACCCGGTCGTCGACCACCGCGTCCCACTCGGCGATCTTCGGCGTGATGCCCCAGGTCTGGATGGGGATCGCGACCCCGGCCGCGGTCTCCGCCCGGCTGATCGCGCACGCCTCCGCGTAGTCCGCAGCCCGCAGCACCCCGCGCACCGGGGCGGAGAACACCGACGATCGAGCGTCACCCAAACGGGTTCGCGCTTGTTTGTCGCAGGCCCGCGAGCCCGTGTCCGACAGGCCGATCGGGATGTCCACAGCGATCACCGCGCACTCCTCGGTGACCGCCAGCACCCCCGCCGCGTCGTCGGCGGCGTGCCACACCACGGGCCGGTCCGGCCGCACCACCGCGACCACCCAGCCACCCCGGACACCGTCCACCCCGGCCACCACTGCCATGCCTACCGCGTCGCAACCCTCGTGTCCGGCGTTACCCGCGGGGATGGCACACTCGCCGACGTGCGCGTCTACCTCGGATCGGACCACGCGGGCTTCGAACTCAAGGCCCACCTCGCCAACCACCTCGCCGCGGCGGGCCACGACGTCGTCGACGTCGGTCCGCACGCCTACGACGCCCAGGACGACTACCCGCCGTTCTGCGTGGAGACCGCCCGCCGGGTCGTCGACGACCCGGGCAGCCTCGGTGTGGTGATCGGCGGGTCCGGCAACGGTGAGCAGATCGCGGCCAACAAGGTCCCCGGCTGCCGCGCCGCGCTGGCCTGGAGCACCGAGACCGCGCGGCTGTGTCGCGAGCACAACGATGCCCAGGTCATCGGTGTCGGCGCGCGGATGCACAGCACCGAGGACGCCACCGCGATCGTCGAGGCGTTCCTGGCCACCCCGTTCTCCGCCGACGAGCGGCACGCCCGCCGCATCGGTCTGCTGACCGAGTACGAGCGCACCGGCACGCCGCCTGCCCTGCCCGCCTGATGCCGGAGGGGCACGCGCTCCACCGCCTCGCCCGGCTGCACCAGCGGCGCTACGCCGGGCACCCGGTGGCCGTGTCCAGCCCGCAGGGCCGGTTCGCCGCCGATGCGTCCCTTGTGGACGGTCGGGTGCTCCGCCGGGCCGAGGCGCACGGCAAGCACCTGCTGCACGTGTACGACACCGACCTGGTCGTGCACGTGCACCTCGGGCTCTACGGGTCGTTCGCCGAGCACGAACTCCCCACGACCGCGCCCGTGGGCCAGGTCCGGATGCGGCTGGTCGGCCCGACGCACTGGACCGACCTGCGCGGCCCCACCCGGTGCGAGGTCCTCACCGCCGCCGGGGTCGAGGCGCTGCACGCCCGCCTGGGCCCCGACCCGCTGCGCCGCGACGCCGACCCGGACCCGGCGTGGTCGCGCATCTCGCGGTCGCGCACCTCGATCGGCGTCCTGCTGATGGACCAGTCCGTGCTGGCGGGCGTGGGCAACATCTACCGCGCCGAGGTCCTGTTCCGGCACGGCGTCCACCCGCTGCTGCCCGGTAGGTCCCTGGACCGGGCCTGCTGGGACGACATGTGGGCGGACCTGGTCGTCCTGATGCGGACCGGTGTCCGCCGCGGCCGCATCGACACCGTCCGCGACGAGCACCTGCCCCGGGCCATGGGTCGGGCTCCCCGCCGGGACCGCCACGGCGGCGAGGTCTACGTCTACCGCCGCACCGGCCTGCCGTGCCTGGTCTGCGGCACCGAGGTGCGCGGGGAAGTGCTGGCGGGCCGCAACAACTACTGGTGCCCCACCTGCCAACCCGAGTAGTCGACTGAGTCCACCCCGGACGCGCGGAGGGCCGGGCACCGATCGGTGCCCGGCCCTCCGCGCGTCGGCTCAGAAGTCGAAGCCGCCCATGTCGCCGCCGCCCCAGTCGCCACCGGAGTCGCTGCCGCTCCAGTCGCCCTCGCCGCCGCCCGCGTCGCCCTGGTCGGCGGCCGCCGCGTCGGCTTGGCCCGCGTCGTAACCGGACTCCCACGCCTGGGCGTCCGGGATGCCCGCCATGCCGGAGAACATGGCGCTGAACAACAGCACCGACCCCATGCCCCAGGCGCCTGCCACCAGCGCGGGCTTCCACCACGGTTCGCTGTACCAGCCCTGCGGCACCGGTCGGCCCGCCACCCGACCACCCGGGTAGTAGTGCGGGGTGTTGTTCCCCGGCTGCGGGGAGGCCTCGTAGTCGTGGCCCTCCACGCTCACCCGCCGGTCCTGCTCGACCCGGCCCGCGGCCTGCTGCTCGGGGTCGGCAGGCAGCTCCGGCCCGGGGTCGATGCCCATGGCCGTGCGCGCGGCCCGCACGTAGTACAGGCCCTCCATCGCCGTCTTGGTGACCAACCGGCACTGCTCGGCCGTGGTCGCCTGCTCCATCTGCGACCCGGCCGCGGTGTAGCGCTCGGACGCGTCGGCGAGCGCCTGCCGGGACGCCTCGTCGGTGCCGGTCAGGTTCACCACCTGCCCGCCCAACCGCTCCACCCAGCGGCGTGCCTCCGCCTTGGCGTCGTCGAGCCTGCGCTGCTTGGCCACACCGCTGTTGCGCACGGCCACCGCGCCGATGGCCACGACCGCCAGGACCACGATGACCAGCAGGATCGTGCCCATGTTTCCTCCCCGTGCCGGGAAAACCACTCGTACTGGACAACGCACCGGCGCGCCCAGGGTTCCCGGGGGTCAGCCGTTCTCGGACTAATCCGTTTCGCGGGGGGCCGCAGACCGATAGGGTTCGCTGATGCAGCGACGGTCGCCGGAACCCCTCGGGTGAACATGGTCCCGCCGGTGCTGGTCCGCGAGGCCACCGCCGAGGACGCCGCCGCCGTGGGCGAGGTGCACGCGGAGGCCTGGCACCAGGCCTACCGGGACCTGTTCGAGCCGGAGTGGCTGGCCAGGTTCGTCGCCGAGCGCCGGGTCCGCTGGCCCGCGAGGATGGCCACCCCCGAGTTCGCCACCGACACCCTCCTCGTCGCCGAGCGCGGCGACAGCGTCGTGGCCTTCGCCTGGTTCGGCCCCTACCCGGACAAGCCCGCCGACGTCGAACTGCGCGCCTGCTACGCCCACCCGTCGGTGTGGGGCACCGGCGTCTCCCGCGCCCTGATGGACGGGGTGTGGGACGCGGTGGCCGACTACCG
This sequence comes from Actinokineospora sp. PR83, assembly GCF_021056305.1. Taxonomy (NCBI): domain Bacteria; kingdom Bacillati; phylum Actinomycetota; class Actinomycetes; order Pseudonocardiales; family Pseudonocardiaceae; genus Actinokineospora; species Actinokineospora sp. PR83. Next base: position 257,755 of record NZ_JAJCXD010000040.1, on the reverse strand, counting down.
CCGCGTCCGCCTGTGGACCCTGGCGGGCGCCAACCGGGCCCGCCGCTTCTACACCAAGGAGGGCTTCGCCGAGACCGGCCTCTTCCGCGAACACGACTTCGGCGACACCCGCCCGGTCCTGCAACTGGAATACGCGGCCACACCCCCGCGCTGAGGCCCTGGCGCGAGGCGGGGTCCGGCGGTCCGCGTGAGCCTGCGTGCGCTGCTACCGCAGGTAGGGCAGTCCGGCCTCGTCGAGCCCGCGCTCCACCCGCTCCCGCACGCCCGGCGCCACCGCGAGTTCCCCGAGCCGCTCCGGCTCCACCCACTCGGCCCCGTCGGCGAGGTCCCCGTCCACCGGCCGCGCCCGCAGCACCACCGCGAACTCGCCCGCGCTGTCCAACCCCACCAGCGACGCCCCCGCCACCACCACGCCGGTCTGCGCCAACACCACCCGCGCCGCCGCCGCGACGACGGTCTCCCCGGTCCGCGCGGCCCCGGTCGGCAGTTCCAACCGCCCGCCGCGGTCCACCATCAGCACCAACCCGGCGTCGTCGACCACCAGCACGGCGGTCGCCAGGGCGTTCTCCATCACGGTCATGTGCCCAGTGATACCCGAGCGGTCGATCTTCCCGCCGAAGCCCAGGTGAACACCAACTCCTCCCGGTGCGAAAAGAGGCCACCGGCGGCGACCCGGCGGGACGCGACCCCGAGGCCCCTGCGGCGAGGGACCGCACCCCCGTTCGGCGGAAGACGCGGCGATCCCCGCCCGCGACGGCCGGGCTCCTGCTCAGGCGCAGCGGGTGGTGCCGGTCCACCCGACGGCGCCCCCGACCGCGTCCACCGCACCGTCGAGCCGTGGTCCTGAGTGGAGCTCGACGGGGTGGCAGGCGGCAGGTGTTCCACCCCGCGCGCGGCGGCGATCGGCGGCGACATGTCTGCCGGGAGGGGAGCGGGGCCCAGATGGCACGCCTGGCCCCCCGAGCGGAGGGTCGTGGAGCGCTGTGCCTGCTCCACCCAACCGTTCCAGGACGCGAAAAGGGGCACCCACCAGCGTGGATGCCCCTTTGTCGGGCTGACAGGATTTGAACCTGCGACCCTCCGCTCCCAAAGCGGATGCGCTACCAAGCTGCGCCACAGCCCGGGGTACTTCGCACAGAGCCTAGCGCCACCCGCTACTGTTGCCCACGCAGCGCTCGACAGCGCTGCGTATGCGGGCGTAGCTCAATGGTAGAGCCCTAGTCTTCCAAACTAGCTACGCGGGTTCGATTCCCGTCGCCCGCTCCGCTGAAACGGCCGGTCGTGGACCGGCCGTTTTCCACGTGCGCACCCCCGGCTCCCCACCTGCGCGTGCTCGCCTAGACTCGGGGGCTGACCCCGGCCGAGTCGCCGGGTACGCCCCCTGACAGTCGCACGAGGAGATCACGTTGAAGAGCACCGTCGAGCAGCTGAGCCCGACGCGGGTACGGATCAACGTCGAGGTGCCGTTCGACGAGCTCAAGCCGAACTTCGACCGCGCATACCGCAAGCTCGCAGGCCAGGTCCGCATCCCCGGGTTCCGCCCGGGCAAGGCCCCCGCCCGGGTCATCGAGTCCCGGATCGGTCGCGCGCCGATTCTCGACGAGGTCGTGAACGAGGCGATCCCGGCCAAGTACATGGAGGCCGTGACCGCCGGTGAGGTGAAGACCCTCGGTCAGCCCGACATCGAGGTCACCAAGCTCGAGGACGGCGACCACCTCGCCTTCACCGCCGAGGTCGACGTCCGCCCGGACATCACCATCCCCGCCTACGGCGACTTCAGCGTCACCGTCGACGACCTCGACCTGGCCGACTCCGAGGTGGACGAGCAGCTCGACGAGCTGCGCGCCCGCTTCGGCACGCTGACCGGCGTCGAGCGCCCGGTGGAGAGCGGGGACTTCGTCTCCATCGACCTCTCCGCCACCGTCGACGGCCAGGACGTCGAGGAGGCCAAGACCTCCGGCCTGTCCTACGAGGTCGGCTCCGGCGAGCTGATCGAGGGCATCGACGAGGCCCTCGTCGGCACCCCCGCCGGGGAGACCAAGACCTTCACCACCACCCTGGTCGCGGGCGAGTTCGCGGGCAAGGAGGCCGAGGTCGCGGTGACCGTGCAGTCGGTCAAGACCCGGGAGCTGCCCGAGGCCGACGACGACTTCGCCCAGCTTGCCAGCGAGTTCGACACCATCGAGGAGCTGCGCGCCGACCTGCGCGAGCGGCTGTCGCGGGTGAAGAAGATGCAGCAGGGCGTGCAGGCCCGCGACAAGATCCTCGAGGCCCTCCTGGAGACCGTCGAGGTCCCGATCCCGGAGAAGGTCCTCGAGTCCGAGATCGAGTCGCGCCAGCACGACGCGGTGCACAGCTTCGACCACGACCAGGACAAGCTCAACGAGTTCCTGGCCACCCAGGACCAGACCCGCGAGCAGTTCGACACCGAGGTGCGCGAGGAGGCCGAGAAGTCGGTCCGCACGCAGCTCATCCTCGACGCCCTCGCCGAGGCCGAGCAGGTCCAGGTCAACGACCAGGAGCTGACCGAGCGCATCGTCTACCAGGCGCAGCGCTTCGGCGTCAGCCCGGACGAGTACGTCCAGCGCGCCCAGCAGTCCGGCCAGCTCGGCGCGATCTTCGCCGACGTGCGCCGGGGCAAGGCGCTGGCCGCGGTGGTCCGCCAGGCGACCGTCACCGACGAGTCGGGCGAGACCGTGGACCTGAGCGAGCTGTTCGGCCCGGTCGAGGACGCCCCCGCCGAGTCGGCGGAGGCCCCCGCGGTGGTCGAGGCCGAGGTCGAGCCGGAGCCCGCCAAGTAACGGCCGTGTTCCGGCGGGAGAGTCTGTGACGCTCTGAGCGAAAGTGGGCGGTGTCGGGAAGTCGGCGCCGCCCACCTTCGTTAGTGTCGGTCGTGGAGATCGGTTTTAGTTGTGAAGAGACTTTGTGGAGAAGGCAGGCAGACGTGACGCAGCACCACTCGCCCCACATGCGGTCCGCCACCGCGGGGCTCAACCTGAACGACTCGGTGTACGAGCGGCTGCTCCGTGAGCGCATCGTCTTCCTCGGCTCCGAGGTCGACGACGACATCGCCAACCGGATCACCGCGCAGCTGCTCCTGCTCAGCGCCGAGGACCCGGAGCGGGACATCACCTTCTACATCAACTCGCCCGGTGGCTCGGTGACCGCGGGCATGGCGATCTACGACACCATGCAGCTCATCGAGCCGGACGTGGCCACCTGGGGCATGGGCCTGGCCGCCTCCATGGGCCAGTTCCTGCTCGCCTCCGGCACCCCGGGCAAGCGCTACGCGCTCCCGCACACCCGGATCATGATGCACCAGCCGTCCGCGGGCGTCGGGGGAACCGCGTCCGACATCGCCATCCGCGCGCAGGTCTACGCCCGGTGGAAGCACGAGATGGCCGCCATCACCGCCGAGCAGACCGGCCAGACGATCGAGCGGATCACCGCCGACGCCGACCGCGACCGCTGGTTCACCGCCGAGGAGGCCAAGGAGTACGGCTTCGTCGACCACGTGGTGCAGCGGGCCACCCAGACCCCCAACGGCAACTGACGACCGCGGACGAAAGAACCCCAGGAGCCTCCAGTGAGTGATCTTCACCTCCCCCAGTCCCGGTACGTGCTGCCGTCCTTCGTCGAGCGCACGAGCTACGGGGTCAAGGAGTCGAACCCGTACAACAAGCTCTTCGAAGAGCGGGTCATCTTCGTCGGCGTCCAGATCGACGACGCGTCGGCCAACGACGTCATGGCCCAGCTCATCTACCTCGAGTCGGCCGACCCGGACCGCGACATCACGATGTACATCAACTCCCCGGGTGGCTCGTTCACCTCGCTGATGGCCATCTACGACACGATGCAGTACGTCCGGCCGGACATCGCCACCTTCTGCCTGGGCCAAGCGGCCTCGGCCGCCGCGGTCATCCTGGCGGCGGGCACCCCGGGCAAGCGCTTCGCGCTGCCCAACGCCAGGGTGCTCATCCACCAGCCCGCCACCGAGGGCGTCTACGGCCAGGTCTCGGACCTCGAGATCCAGGCCGCGGAGATCCAGCGCGTGCGCAAGCTGCTGGAGACCACCCTCGCCCGGCACACGGGCAAGGACGAGGACCAGGTCCGCACCGACATCGAGCGCGACAAGATCCTCACCGCCGCCGAGGCCAAGACCTACGGCATCATCGACGAGGTGCTCCCGTACCGGAAGCTCTCGGCCCAGGGCTAGTCGGGCACCCCGGCGCGTTGCCGCGTCCGGGGGAAAAAGCCGACACGCGACCCGTTTTCGGGTTACCGTGACGGACTGGATTCCTCCGGATTCGGCCGCGCCGGGTCTCAAGGTTCTCCCGCAGACCGGGTGTCGGCGGGTACCGTCGGAGGCAACGGCCGGAAACGGCCCCTCTCCACCGTCGAACGACCGGCGTGCGGAGCGGGTTCCCGGGTCCGGTCGGACACACAGCCAGGCGCACTTTCCCCGGTGCGCCGGAGGGGACAGAGGTCAGCGGTCATGGCACGTATCGGTGACGGCGGAGACCTGCTCAAGTGCTCTTTCTGCGGGAAGAGCCAGAAGCAGGTGAAGAAGCTCATCGCCGGCCCCGGCGTGTACATCTGTGACGAGTGCATCGATCTCTGCAACGAGATCATCGAGGAGGAGCTGGCCGAGGCCGGTGACGTGAAGCTCGACGAGCTGCCCAAGCCCGCCGAGATCCACGACTTCCTCGACCAGTACGTCATCGGGCAGGACGACGCGAAGCGCTCGCTGGCGGTGGCGGTCTACAACCACTACAAGCGCATCCAGGCCGGTGACCGCGCCCGGCCCGAGGGCCGCGAAGGCCGCGAGTCGCGCGAGGAGACCGTCGAGCTGGCCAAGTCCAACATCCTGATGTTGGGCCCGACCGGCTGCGGCAAGACCTACCTGGCGCAGACCCTGGCCAAGCTGCTCAACGTCCCCTTCGCCATCGCCGACGCCACGGCGCTGACCGAGGCGGGCTACGTGGGCGAGGACGTCGAGAACATCCTGCTCAAGCTGATCCAGGCCGCGGACTACGACGTCAAGCGGGCCGAGACCGGCATCATCTACATCGACGAGGTCGACAAGATCGCCCGCAAGAGCGAGAACCCGTCGATCACCCGCGACGTGTCCGGCGAGGGCGTGCAGCAGGCGCTGCTCAAGATCCTGGAGGGCACCACGGCGAGCGTGCCCCCGCAGGGCGGCCGCAAGCACCCGCACCAGGAGTTCATCCAGATCGACACCACGAACGTCCTGTTCATCGTGGCGGGGGCGTTCGCGGGCCTGGAGAAGATCATCCAGGACCGCGTCGGCAAGCGCGGCCTCGGCTTCGGCGCCGAGATCCGCAGCAAGGCCGACATCGACAGCGCCGACTTCTTCGGCGACACGATGCCCGAGGACCTGATCAAGTTCGGTCTGATCCCCGAGTTCATCGGCCGCCTGCCGGTCCTGGCCAGCGTCACCAGCCTGGACAAGCGCTCCCTGGTCCAGATCCTGATGGAGCCGCGCAACGCCCTGGTGAAGCAGTACCAGAAGCTCTTCGAGATGGACGGCGTCGAGCTGGAGTTCACCGACACCGCGCTGGAGGCGGTCGCCGACCAGGCCATCCTGCGCGGCACCGGCGCCCGGGGTCTGCGCGCCATCATGGAGGAGGTCCTCCAGTCGGTCATGTACGACATCCCCAGCCGCACCGACGTGGCGAAGGTCGTCATCACCGAGCAGACGGTCCGCGAGAACGTCAACCCCACCATCGTCTCCCGCCAGCCCTCCCGCCGCGAACGGCGCGAGAAGTCGGCCTGAGGCACGGCTGTGCGGCAGGCCCCGGGCACCACGCCCGGGGCCTGCCGCTTTTCCGGGAGTCGGGCGGTCAGGCCTTGGCCGACGTCGGGGCGTGCCTGCCGAGGAACGACAGCACGTCGGGGACGACCTTGCGGTAGAAGCTGTCGCCGTGGCCGCCGGGGCCGGTGTAGGCGACCTCGGGCTTGGCCAGGCGCATGAACTTGCGGGCGCCCTCGATGAAGTGGTCCTCGGTGCCGCACCAGATGCCGACCGGCGCCCGGTCGATCTTCTCCACGTTGCGCAGCGGGTCCAGGGCGGCCCACTCGGTGTTGCTCTTGAACGCGCGCCGGGTGCTCATCTCGCGCCACGACATCAGCAGGCCGGGGGAGATGGCGGCGACGGCGGACACCGGCTGTGCCCGCTCCTGGCGCCTGCGGGCGTAGAGCAGCGCGCCGAAGCCGCCCATCGACACCCCGGCGCAGGCGAACGGGGTGCCGGTGGCGTCGCCGAGGCCGCGGGCGCGCAGCCAGGCGGGGACCTCGTCGAGGAGCATGGCCATCGGGTTGTCGCCGACGTGGTTCTCGTGCCAGTAGTTGTCGCCGCCGTCGACGGCGACGAAGGCGAACGGCGGGAGGGTGCCGTCGGCGACCCCGCCTGCCAGGGTCTGCGCCAGGCCGGTCGGCGCGGCTTGGCGGGCCCTGCCGCGCAGGCCGTGCAGGAACAGGCAGACCGGCAGGTTCCGGGCGGACAGCTGGTCCGGCAGGATCGTCACCAGGTCGACCTCGCGGCCCCGCGCGGCGGAGTGGACGCGCTCGGTGCGGATCCGCGGTTCGGCCGACCCGGCGGTCACCAGGTCGACGACCCCGCTGGCGGCGCCGACGCCGATTCCGGCGGTGGCCAGCCCCGCCGCCCCCGCGAGCAGCAGCGTCCGCCTGCGCAGCGGACTGCCCCCGCCTGACTCCCCGTCGGCCATGGCGCCCCTCCGTGGTCCCCCGGGCGGATCCGCCGCCCTCCCCCTCAGCAATCGTGAGACGCGGCCCGAGTGTTTCTCGGTTCAGGTGACCGTCCGCGTGCGACTTTGTTAACACCTTCACCCGGATAGCCCACCGGGGCACCCGTCACACGTCCCCGTTCAGATCACCGAGCGTGTTCGCAGGTCGGCGATGTCCGCGGCGGTGTAGCCGAGCCAGGTCAGCACCGGCTCGGTGTGCTCGCCCAGACCGGGGACGGCCGCCGCCGACCAGGTCCAGCCGTCGGAGTCCACCGGCGGGCGCAGCATCGGCACCTCGCCGCCGGGCACGGCGACGGTCGTCCACCGGTCGCGGGCGGTGAGCTGCGGGTGCGCGGTCAGCTCGCCGACGCCGCGGGTGCGGGCGGCGGGGACGTCGGCGGCGTCCAACCTGGCCAGCAGGTCGTCGGCGGGAACGGTGTCGAAGAACGGTTGCAGCTCCGCGTGCAGCTCCGGTCTGCGGGCCACCCGGTCGGCGACGGTGCGGAACCGCGGGTCCTCGGCCAACTCGGGCCTGCCGACCACCGCGGCGCACAGCCGCCGCCACTGCCCGTCGTTCTGCACGGCCAGGTGCACCGCGCCGTCGCGGCAGGGGAACGGGCCGTACGGGGCGATCGTCGGGTGGTGGGCGCCGTGCCGCGACGGTTCCCGGCCGGTGCCGTGGGCGTACAGGGCGGGCTGGTGCATCCACTCGGCCAGCGCCTCCATCAGCGTCAGCCGCAGCGTCGCGCCCTCCCCGGTCCGGCCGCGGCGCACCAGCGCGGCCAGCACGGCGGCCTGCAACTGCACACCGCCCGCGATGTCGGCGACCGAGATCCCGGCCCGGGCCACCGAGTCGCCGTCGCCGGTCAGCGCGACCAGCCCGGCCTCGGACTGGATCAGCGCGTCGAACGCCTTCCGGTCACCGTACGGGCCGCCTTCCCCGTACGAGGACAGCTCCGCCACCACCAGCGAGGGGTGCGCGGCACGCAGCGTGTCCGCGTCCAGGCCGAGCCTGCGCGCCGCGCCGGGGGACAGGTTGCAGGTGACCACGTCCGCCCGCGCCACCAGCTCGGCCACGACCCGGGCCCCGGCCGGGTCCTTGAGGTCCAGGGCCACCGATTCCTTGCCGACGTTGGTCCAGGCGAAGTAGCTCGACACCTCCCCGCAGGAGGTGTCGTACTGGCGGGCGAAGTCCCCGGTCCCCGGCCGCTCCACCTTGATCACCCGGGCGCCCAGGTCGGCCAGCAGTCGCGTCGCATAGGGCACGGCCACCGCCTGCTCCAGGCTGACGACCAGCACCCCCTCCAACGGCCTCATCCGATCCGGTCCTCACCTGCGTAGACGTTCATGGTGTCGCCGCGCAGGAAGCCGACCAGCGTCATGCCCTGCTCGGCGGCCAGTTCCGCGGCCAGCGACGACGGCGCCGACACCGCGGCCAGCACCGGCACGCCCGCCATCGCCGCCTTCTGCACCAGCTCGAACGACGCCCGCCCGGACACCAGCAGCACCGTGCCGCCCAGCGGAACCCGCCCGTCGAGCAGCGCCCGGCCCAGCACCTTGTCCACGGCGTTGTGCCTGCCCACGTCCTCGCGCACCGCGATCGGCTCGCCGGTGGCGGTGAACAGCCCCGCCGCGTGCAGGCCGCCGGTGCCGTCGAACACCTTCTGCTGAGCGCGCAGCACGTCCGGCAGCGCGCTCAGCGTCTCCGGGGCCACGCGCACGTCGTCGGCGGCGGGGGAGAAGCGGGTCTTGAGCTTCACCGCGTCCAGCGCCGCCTTGCCGCAGACACCGCAGGAGGAGGTCGTGTAGAAGTTGCGCTCCACGCCGGGGTCGGGCGGCGGCACCCCGTCGGCCAGGGCGACGTCGAGCACGTTGTAGGTGTTGCGGCCCTGCTCGTCCACGCCGTCGCAGTAGCGGGCGATCGAGACGTCCTCGGCGTGGCCGATGACGCCCTCGGTCAGCAGGAACCCGTGCGCCAGCTCCACGTCGTGGCCCGGTGTGCGCATGGTCACCGCCAGCGCCTTCCCGCCGACGCGGATCTCCAGCGGCTCCTCGGCGACCAGCGTGTCCTGCCGCGTGCGCGCCTCCCCGGCCGACAGCCGCACCACGGTCCTGCGCACCGTCACCCGTCCCATGCCGCCCAGCCTAGTTGTGTTTGGCTGGGCGGCATGGGCACCGAGGATGTCGAGGGTGGCGCGGCGGACGGGGCGATGGTGATCGGGGCTACAGCGGACGGGGTGGCGGCGGGTGGCGTGGTCCCGGGCAGGCGGGTGCTGGTGACCGGGGCGTCCGGTGGCATCGGGTCGGCGGTGGCGGCGGCGTTCGCCCGCCTCGGCGACAAGGTCGCCGTTCACTGCTCGGCGAGCCCGGACCGGGCCGCCGCCGTCCTCGCCGACCTCCCCGGCGACGGGCACGCCCTGGTCGAGGCCGACCTCGGCGACCTGGCCCGGGTGCCCGGGCTGGTCGAGGCCGTGGTCGACGGGCTGGGCGGCCTGGACGTGCTGGTCAACAACGCCGCGGTGATGAACCCGGCGCACCCGCCGGTGGACACCCCGTACGCGGAGTGGGTCGCCGCCTGGCAGCGGATCGTCGGGGTCAACCTGATCGGCGCCGCCGCGCTCACCCACCAGGCCGCGGCCGTGATGGTCCGCCAGGGCACCGGCGGCCGGGTGGTCAACGTCGGCTCCCGCGGCGCCTTCCGCGGCGAGCCCGAGTACCCGGCGTACGGGGCGAGCAAGGCGGGCCTGCACGCCCTCGGTCAGTCCCTCGCTCTCGCCCTCGCCCCGCACGGCATCTCCGTGACCTCGGTCGCCCCGGGCTTCGTGGCGACCGAGCGGGTCTCGCAGCGGCTCGACGGCGCCTCGGGCCAGGCGATCCGCGCGCAGAGCCCGTTCGACCGGGTGGCCACACCGGAGGAGGTCGCCGCCGCGGTGGTCTACCTGGCCTCGGGCCCGGCGCTGTGGGCCTCGGGGGCGGTCCTCGACCTCAACGGCGCCTCCTACTTGCGGACGTAGCCCGCGCCCGCCGCGTAGACCTAGGGTTGGGCCGTGGCGACGGACCGGTATGACGTTGTGGTGGTCGGGGGCGGGCACAACGCGCTGGTGGCCGCGGCCTACCTGGCGCGGGCCGGGCGGTCGGTGGTAGTGCTGGAGCGGCTCGGGCACGTGGGCGGGGCGGCGGTCAGCGCAGGCCCGTTCCCCGGGGTGCGGCTGAGTCGGTACTCGTACCTGGTGAGCCTGTTGCCGGACCGGGTCGTGGCGGACCTGGGGCTGCGGCTGGACCTGCGGTCGCGGTCGGTGTCGTCGTACACGCCGGTGCGGCGGGACGGGGTGGACACCGGGTTGCTGGTGGAACGCGAACCCGGGCCGGTGACGGAGGCGTCGTTCCGGGAGCTGACCGGGTCGGACGCGGAGTTCGAGCGGTGGGCGGAGTTCTACGGCGGGCTGGCGCGGATGGCGCGGGTGGTGGCGCCGACGATGCTGGACCCGCTGCCGAGCCGCGACGCCCTGCGGCGGCTGGTGTCGGACGCGGCGGGGGAGCACGTGTGGCGGCAGGTGTTCGATCAGCCGCTGGGCACGTCGATCGAGGAGATCTTCGCCGATGACGTGGTGCGCGGGGTGGTCGCCACGGACGGGCTCATCGGCACGCACACCTCGCTGACCTCGGCAGACCTGTTGGCCAACCGCTGCTTCCTGTACCACCTTGTCGGCAACGCGACGGGGGAGTGGCGGGTGCCCGTGGGTGGCATGGGGTCGGTCACGGCCGAGCTGGCGCGGGTGGCGGTCGAGGCGGGGGCGGAGATCCGCACCGGCGCCGAGGTGATCCGGGTGGACGCGGACGACGCGCACGCCGAGGTCACCTACCGGACCGCCGACGGCGAACAGGTGCTCGGCGCCGGGCACGTGCTGTCCGGGGTGGCACCCGCTGTGCTGGACCGGTTGCGCGGCAGGGAATCGGTGTCGCCGGTGGGTGCGCAGTTGAAAATCAACGTCCTGCTGGACCGGTTGCCCCGACTGCGGTCCGGTGTGGACCCGCGTCAGGCGTTCGCGGGCACGTTCCACCTCGACGAGTCCTATTCGGACCTGGAAAGGGCTTACCGGCAGACGGCTTCCGGTGCGCTGCCGGACACGCCGCCCGGTGAGATGTACTGCCACACGCTGACCGACCCGTCCATCCTGGACCCGGAACTGGCGGCCCGCGGTGCGCACACGCTGACCCTGTTCGGCCTGCACCTGCCACCCGCCCTGTTCGCAGGCGACAACGACGGCGTGCGCGACACCCTGGTCCGCCGCTACCTCGACGGCCTCGACCGCCACCTCGCCGACCCGATCGACGAGTGCGTCGCGCGCGACGCCGACGGGCGGCCGTGCGTCGAGGCGCGGACCCCGCTCGACCTGGAGGCGGAATTGGCCATGCCCGGCGGCAACATCTTCCACGGCGACCTGTCCTGGCCGTTCGCCGACGACCCCGACTGGGGTGTGGAGACCGACGTCGCCGCACTGCGGGTGTGCGGTTCGGGCTCCCGGCGCGGCGGCGGGGTCAGCGGCATCGGCGGGCACAACGCGGCGATGTCCCTGCTGGAGCCGGTCCGATGACGACGTGGAGCAACCGCCGGGCGGCCCGCAAGGTCGCGCTGGCCTACCTGGTGGTGGTCACGCTGGTGTTCATCGGCGTCGCCCTGGTGATCGCCACGAACGACTCACCGGACGGCTCGTTCGCCCCGGTGCTGGCGTTCGTGGTGACGCTGCCCGCGTCCCTGGTGATCATCCTGCTGCCCGAGTTCCCCGAGCCGTGGGGCGGGGTCGTCGCCGGGGTGGGCCTGGTCGCCGTCGCCCTGGTGCAGGCGTGGCTGCTGTGGCTGCTGTTCCGCGGTCACCGCAGGCCCTGACCCGACGCCGAACCCGGACCGGTCGCGGGTCGGAGCCAGGCGGTGCGCCCGATCCTGACCCGCGCGGTCCGGCCGTGGCCCGGTCACCGACCGGGCGCGGGCCTCAGGCGGCCAGGGCGGCCTTGACCTGCGACACCGACGGGTTGGTCTGGGTCGAGCCGTCCGGGTAGTGCAGGGTCGGCACCGTCCGGTTGCCGTTGTTGACGCTCATGACGAACTCGGCGGCGTCCGGGTTCTCGTCGATGTCGATCTCGGTGTACTCGATGCCCTCGGCTGCCAGCCCCGCCTTCAGGCGCGCGCAGAAGCCGCACCAACCGGTGGAGTAGAAGGTCAGGGTGCTCGGCGCGGACGACATTCGGTGGCGCTCCCGGTTCGCTGGGGGATCGGACACCACAACAACACCGGCGACCGGGCCGACCATGCCACCCCCGGGTGAGTCCTGGATCACAGCAGGCGCGATCGGCCCCGCCTCCCGCCCGCCCGGCCCGGCGGCGACCCCCGTTCACACGTGGTTGTGGGCGCTCACCTCCAACCGCACGACGATCGACTTCGAGGTCGGGGTGTTGGACTGGTCGGCCGTGGAGTCCAGCGGCACCACCGCGTTGGCCTCCGGGAAGTAGGCGGCCGCGCAGCCGCGGGCGGTCGGGTACGACACCACGCGGAACCGCTCCGCCCGACGCTCGACCCGGCCGGTCGGGTCGTCCGGCCACTCGCCCACCAGGTCCACGATCGCCCCGTCCGCCAACCCCAGCTCGGTGAGGTCGCCGGGGTTGACCAGCACCACCCGGCGCGCGTCCTTGATGCCGCGGTAGCGGTCGTCGAGGCCGTAGATGGTGGTGTTGTACTGGTCGTGGCTGCGCAGGGTCTGCAACAGCAGGCGGCCCTCGGGGACCTCCAGCACGGTCAGCGGGTTCGCGGTGAACACCGCCTTGTCGTCGCGCGTGCCGGTGAACTCCCGGGAGTCGCGCGGCGCGTTCGGCAGCACGAACCCGTCGGGCCTGCGGACCTTGGTGTTGTAATCCTCGCACCCCGGCACGACCCGGGCGATGTGCTCCCGGATCAGGTCGTAGTCCCCGGCCAGCTCCGCCCACGGCACCGGGTGCTCCGGCCCGAACAGCGCCAGCGCCAGCCCGCAGACCACACCCACCTCGGACAGCAACCGGTCGCTCGCGGGTTCGAGCCTGCCCCGCGACCGGTGCACCACCGACATCGAGTCCTCCACGGTGACGAACTGCTCGCCCCCGGCCTGCAGGTCCCGCTCGGTCCGACCGCGCACCGGCAGGATCAGCGCCGTCTCCCCGTGCACCACGTGCGAGCGGTTGAGCTTCGTCGACACCTGCACGGTCAGCTCGCACGACCGCATCGCCGCCTCGGTGACCTCGGTGTCCGGGGCCGCGGCGACGAAGTTGCCGCCCACGGCGAAGAACGCCCGCACCTTCCCCTCGCGCATGGCCCGGATCGCGCCCACCGTGTCCAGGCCGGGTTCGCGCGGCACGTCGACGCCGAACTCCCCCTCCAGCGCGGCGAGGAACTTCTCCGGCATCTTCTCCCAGATCCCCATCGTGCGGTCGCCCTGCACGTTGGAGTGCCCGCGCACCGGGCACAGCCCCGCCCCCGGCTTGCCGATCATCCCGCGCAGCAGCACCACGTTGGCGATCTCGCGGATGGTCGGCACCGAGTGCTTGTGCTGGGTGATCCCCATGGCCCAGCACACGATCGTCCGCTCGGAGTCGGCGAACATCCGGGCGACCCCCTCGATCTCCGCCCGGTCCAGCCCGGTCGCCCGCAGCACCCGCGCCCAGTCCAGCCCGCGCAGGTGCTCGGCGTACTCGGCGAAGCCCTCGCTGCGGGTGTCGACGAAGTCCCGGTCGACCACCGTGCCGGGGGCCTCGTCCTCCCAGGCCAGCAGCAGGTGCCCGATCGCCTGGAACAGCGCCTGGTCGCCGCCGAGCCTGATCTGCAGGAACTCGTCGGCCAGTTCGGTGCCCCGGCCCAGCAGGCCGCGCGCGTTCTGCGGGTTCTTGAACCGCAGCAGCCCCGCCTCCGGCAGCGGGTTGACGGCCACGATCTTCGCCCCGGCGTCCTTGGCCTCCTCCAGCGCGGAGAGCATCCGCGGGTGGTTGGTGCCCGGGTTCTGCCCGACCACCACGATCAGGTCGGCGATCGTCAGGTCGGCCAGCGTCACCGAGCCCTTGCCGATGCCGGTCGTCTCCGCCAGCGCCGCGCCGGAGGACTCGTGGCACATGTTGGAGCAGTCCGGCAGGTTGTTGGTGCCGAACGAGCGCACCATCAGCTGGTACAGGAACGCCGCCTCGTTGCTGGTGCGCCCCGAGGTGTAGAACGCCGCCTCGTCCGGTGTGGACAGACCGCGCAGCTTCCCGGCGATCACCTCGAACGCGGTCGCCCAGTCCACCGGCTCGTAGTGCGTCGCCCCCGGCCGCAGCAGCACCGGGTGGGTGATCCGGCCCTGCTGCCCCAGCCAGTGGTCGGTGCGCCCGGCCAGCTCGGCCACGGAGTGCTCGGCGAAGAACTCCGGGCCGACCCGCCGCTTGGTCGCCTCCTCCGCGACCGCCTTCGCGCCGTTCTCGCAGAACTCCGCCAGCTTGCGGTGCCCCTGCGGCTCCGGCCAGGCGCAGCCGGGGCAGTCGAAGCCCTCGCGCTGGTTGAGCAGCCGCAGCGTCCGCGCCGTCCGCGCGGCGCCCATCTGCTGCACCCCGCGTTGCAGCGACACCGCGACGCCGGGGATGCCCGCCGCCCAGCGCTTGGGCTCGCGCACGTCCGGGTTGTCGTCGTCGACATCGTCGACAGGGGGTTTCCGCGTCATGGGGACCATGGTCACCCCTCGGCGGAACATGCGCCACCAGTTGTCCACAGGCACCTCCCACGTAGCGCTGACCTGCGCCGGAGCCGCTGGTGCCTGCCGGAACGCGACCTCAGACCCCGGGCGGGCGGCTCAGGGCGGGCAGCCGATCTCGGCGGGCAGCGGGGCGCTCGGGTCGAAGTAGGCACCCGGGTCCGGGCGCGGCAGCGGGCGCCGGTCGTCGAGGTCGGCGTGGGTGGGGGCGAGGAAACCGCGCTTGTAGGCGTCGCAGGCGATCGAGTAGCCGTAGCCCGCGACGCGCCCGTACCAGAGCCCCTGGCTGCTCTTGGTCCACTTGCCGCCGATCCGCAGGACGTAGTCCACGTCGGCGCGGACGACCACCACCGCGTCCATCGGGTCGACCACCGCGCCCGGCGGGGCGTCGAAGGCGTAGGCGAACAGGTAGTTCGTGTGCACCACCAACTCGCCCACCTCCCCCACCTCCACCCGCATCCCCCCGGTCACCCGGGGCGGGACGGGCAGCAGCGGGCTGGCCGGGTCGGCCAGGCTGACCAGGGCCTGGGCCTCAGGCTCGCGGCCGGTGCCGAACAGCGGGCGCAGCGCCGCGGCCGCGTCCTGGGCCAGCAGCCCCAGGTACCCGCTCGGGTCGTGCCCGCTCACCAGGTTCGGGTCGAGCCTGCTGGCCACCAGCGCGTCGCGCACCAGCGACGTGGCGGCGGCGACCTGGGCGGCGTCGTACGGCCCGACCGGGGCCGGGGGCGGCGGGACGATCCCCGCCGCGCCCTCGGCCCAGCCGGACGCGGGTGTGCCCTCGAACGGCGCGGTCCGGCTGCGCACGGACTCCGGCGGCGCCCCGGCGGCGCCGTCGGTCGGCGACAACCCGCCGCGGCCCGCGAACAGCCCCATGCCGACCAGCAGCATCAGCACCGAGACGGCGACCACCAGCACCATGGCGGTGACCAGCCTGCGCTCGAGCGCCCACAGCCGGGTCCGCCGCGCGTCCCCTCGTCGATCCACCGGCCTCCCCTGCCACCCGCCTGGTGACCACCACATCGAGAGGACGACCGCTCGCGTTAACAACCTGACCGCTCGCTGCGTCGAACGGCACAGGGCGCGCGCTCAGCCGAGGGTGACGGCGACCTCGAACGCCTCCCCGCGCCGGTAGCGCACGGCCGTGATCGAGCCCGCCGCCCGCAGGTCCGCCTCGACCGCCCGCAGCACGTCCTCCTGCCAGGGTAGGCAGGTCAGGTCCACCGCGGCCACCGGAGCGCGCTGCGACAGCTTCGCCGCCGACTTCGCCCCCCTGACCTGTGCCAGCACCAGCGACACCAGCGGCAGCACGCCGGAGGTGTCGGCGCCGCCGGTCGCGGTCGGCCACGGCGCGCGGTGCACCGAACCCGCCTGCCACCAGGACCAGCACTCCTCGGCGGCGAACGGCAGGTACGGCGCGAACAGCCGGTGCAGCCGCGACAGCGCCGCCCGCAGCGCCGACCGGGCCGAGTCCGCGCCCGGGCCGTCGCCGTAGGCGCGATCTTTCACCAGTTCGAGGTAATCGTCGCACCAGAACCAGAAGAACCGCTCCACCTGCACCAGGGCCTCGGTGTGGTCGAACCCGGCCAGCGCTGCGGTGGCCTCGGCGACCACCGCGTCCAGCGCGCCGAGCACCGCCAGGTCGACCCGCTCGGTCACCTCGCCGGTCCCGGCGGGGAAGCCGAGCACGAACCGGCTCGCGTTGAGCAGCTTGGTGGCCAGCCGCCTGCCCACCCGCATGGTCGACTCGTCGAACGCGGTGTCGGTGCCGGGTCGCCCGCCCGCCGCCCAGTAGCGCACCGCGTCGGCGCCGAAGCGGTCGAGCAGGTCGGTCGGGGACAGGCCGTTGCCGCTGGACTTGCCCATCTTCTTGCGGTCAGGGTCGAGGATCCAGCCGGAGATGACGGCGGTGCGCCAGGGCAGCGTCCCCGAGTCCAGCCCGGCCCGCAGCACCGAGCTGAACAGCCAGGTCCGGATGATCTCGTGCGCCTGCGGGCGCAGGTCCATCGGATAGGTGCGGGCGTAGAGGTCCGGGTCGTCGTCGCGGCCGCAGACCAGCTGCGGGGTCAGCGACGAGGTGGCCCAGGTGTCCATCACGTCCGGGTCCGCGGCGAACCCGCCCGGCACCCCGCGCTGGTCCTCGGTGTAGCCCGGTGGGGTGTCCGAGGCCGGGTCCACCGGCAGCGACGCGGGCAGGATCGGGTGGGCGTGGTCGGGTTCGCCCGCCGCGTCGAGCGGGTACCAGAGCGGGAACGGCACGCCGAAGAACCGCTGGCGGCTGATCAGCCAGTCGCCTGCCAGGCCCTCCACCCAGTTCTCGTAGCGCACCCGCATGTGCTCGGGCTGCCAGCGCAGCTCGCGCCCGCGCGCCAGCAGCTCGTCGCGGTGCGCGGTCGAGCGGATGAACCACTGCCTGCTGGAGACGATCTCCAGCGGCTTGTCGCCCTTCTCGTAGAACTTCACCGGCCGCACCACCGGCCGCGGCTCGCCCGCCAGCGCACCCGCGTCCCGCAGCATCGCCACCACCCGCTCCCGGGCGGTGTGCGCGGTCGCGCCCGCCAGCTCGGCGTAGCGGTCCGCGTCCACCCCGGCGGGGGCGTCGGGCAGCAGCCGACCGTCGCGGCCGATCACCGTGCGCGCGGGCAGGCCCAGCTCCCGCCACCACTGCACGTCGGTCAGGTCGCCGAAGGTGCAGCACATGACCAGCCCGCTGCCCTTCGCCGGGTCGGCGGCCGGGTGCGCCAGCACCGGCACCTCCGCGCCGAACACCGGCGTGCGCGCGGTGGTGCCCACCAGGTCGCGGTAGCGGTCGTCGGACGGGTGCGCGATCAGCGCCACGCACGCGGGCAGCAGCTCCGGGCGGGTCGTCTGCACCGGGTGGCCGTCGAACAGCAGGGTGTGCCAGGCGCCAGGGTGGTCGCGGTCCACCAGTTCGGCCTGGGCCACCGCCGTGCGCAGCCCCACGTCCCACAGCGTCGGCGCCTCGGCCTGGTACGCCTCGCCCGCCGCGAGCAGGTCCAGGAACGACCGCTGCGACAGGCGCCGGGCCCGCTCGCCGATGGTCGTGTAGGTGCGCGACCAGTCCACCGACAGCCCCAGCCGCCGCCACGTCTCCTCGTAGACCTGCTCGTCGCGGGCGGTCAGCTCCGCGCAGAGGGCCACGAACTCGCGGCGGGACACCGAGCGCGGCTTCTGCTTGGGCTTCGCGGGTGGCGGGATGCGGAAATCGGGGTCGAACGGCAGGGAGGGGTCGCAGCGCACGCCGTAGTGGTTCTGCACCCGCCGCTCGGTCGGCAGGCCGTTGTCGTCCCACCCCATCGGGTAGAACACGTCCTTGCCGCTCATGCGCTGGAAGCGGGCCACCACGTCCGTGTGGGTGTAGGAGAAGACGTGCCCCACGTGCAGGTCACCGCTCACCGTCGGGGGAGGGGTGTCGATGGAGAACACCTCGGCGCGCGGGCGGTCCCCGGCGAAGCGGTGGACGCCGACCCGGACCCACTCCGCGGCCCATTTCGCTTCCAATCCGTCCAGGGAGGGGCGCTGCGGCACCGCGTGCGCGTGGGTCGTCATGGCGAGACGGTATAGCCCCAGGTCCGCCCGCCTCGACCCCATTTCGCGGACGTTCGTAGACTCTTTCCCGTGACTGAGACCCCCACCCTGCGCAGTATCGACCTCCCCCCGGCCTGGGAGCCGGCGACGGTAGAGGCGGAGCTGTACCGGGGCTGGGTGGACGCCGGGTACTTCACCGCCGACGCGACCAGCGACAAGCCGCCGTTCACCATCGTGCTGCCCCCGCCCAACGTGACCGGCAGCCTCCACATGGGCCACGCCCTCAACCACACGGTCATGGACGCGCTCACCCGCCGCCGCCGGATGCAGGGCTACGAGGTGCTGTGGCTGCCCGGCATGGACCACGCGGGCATCGCCACCCAGAACGTCGTGGAGCGCACGCTCGCCGGTGAGGGCGTCTCCCGGCACGACCTGGGCCGGGAGAAGTTCGTCGAGCGGGTCTGGGAGTGGAAGGCCGAGTACGGCGGCAGGATCCTCGACCAGATGAAGCGCCTCGGCGACGGTGTGGACTGGTCCCGCGAGCGCTTCACCATGGACGAGGGCCTGTCCCGCGCGGTCCAGACGGTGTTCAAGCGCCTCTTCGACGACGGCCTGATCTACCGGGCCGAGCGGATCATCAACTGGTGCCCGCGCTGCCGCACCGCGCTGTCGGACATCGAGGTCGAGCACTCCGACGACGACGGCGAGCTGGTCTCCATCCGCTACGGCGACGGCGCCGACGCGATCGTGGTCGCCACCACCCGCGCGGAGACCATGCTCGGCGACACCGCCGTGGCCGTGCACCCCGACGACGAGCGGTACCGCCACCTCGTGGGCACCGAGGTCGAGCTGCCGCTGACCGGCCGCCGCATCCCGATCGTGGCCGACGAGCACGTCGACCCCGCGTTCGGCACCGGCGCGGTCAAGGTGACCCCGGCGCACGACCCGAACGACTTCGAGATCGGCCGCCGCCACGACCTGCCCTCGATCACCGTCATGGACGACTCGGCGGTCATCACCACCCCCGGCCCGTTCCAGGGCCTCGACCGCTTCGAGGCCCGCCCCGCGGTGGTCGCCGCGCTGCGCGAGGCGGGCCGGATCGTCGCCGAGAAGCGCCCGTACGTGCACTCGGTCGGGCACTGCTCGCGCTGCGACACCGTGGTCGAGCCGCGGCTGTCGTTGCAGTGGTGGGTCAACGTCGAGCCGCTGGCCCGCGCCGCCGGGGACGCGGTGCGCGACGGCCGCACCCAGGTCCACCCGCCGGAGCTGGCCAAGCGCTACTTCGACTGGGTCGACAACATGCACGACTGGACCATCTCGCGGCAGTTGTGGTGGGGCCACCGCATCCCGGTCTGGTACGGCCCGGACGACCAGGTGGTCTGTGTCGGCCCGGACGAGCAGCCGCCGACCGGCGAGGGCTGGCGGCAGGACCCCGACGTCCTCGACACCTGGTTCTCCTCGGGCCTGTGGCCGCTGTCGACCCTGGGCTGGCCGGACAAGACCCCGGACCTGGCGAAGTTCTACCCGACCAGCGTCCTGTCCACCGGCTACGACATCCTGTTCTTCTGGGTCGCCCGGATGATGATGTTCGGCCTGTACGCCGGCGAGGACGTCCAGCCCTTCGACCACGTCTACCTGCACGGGCTCATCCGCGACGCGCAGGGCAAGAAGATGTCGAAGTCGCGCGGCAACGTGCTCGACCCGCTGGACTGGCTCGACCGCTTCGGCGCCGACGCCACCCGCTTCACCCTGGCCCGCGGCGCGAACCCGGGCAGCGACATGGCGCTGGCCGAGGAGTGGGCGGCGGGCTCGCGCAACTTCTGCACCAAGCTGTGGAACGCCAGCCGCTTCGCCCTGATGAACGGCGCCACCACGGCCACCGCGGTCCCGGACCGGTCGACCCTGACCGACGCCGACCGCTGGATCCTGGACAGCCTGGACACCCTGGTGTCCGATGTGGACGCGCTGTTCGACGGCTTCCAGTTCGCCAAGCTGTGCGACGCGCTCTACCACTTCACCTGGGACCTGTACTGCGACTGGTACCTGGAGCTGGCCAAGGTCCAGATCGCCGAGGGCGGCGAGCGCGCCGACGCCACCCGCGCGGTGCTCGGCCACGTCCTCGACACCGTGCTGCGGCTGCTGCACCCGGTGACGCCGTTCGTCACCGAGGTCCTGTGGAAGTCGCTGACCGGCGGCGAGAGCCTGGTCGTCGCCGACTGGCCGAAGCCCGCCGGTGCGACCGCCGACGCGGCCGCCGCGCAGCGGGTCGAAGGGGTGCAGAAGCTGGTCACCGAGATCCGCCGCTTCCGCGCCGACCAGGGCGTCAAGCCGGGGCAGCGGGTGTCCGCCCGGCTGTCCGGTGTGGACGCCGCGGGGCTGTCCGCGCACACCGCCGCCGTGACCGCGCTGGCCAGGCTGACCGCCCCGGGCGAGACGTTCGCGCCGAGCGCGGCGCTGGAGGTGCCGCTGGCGGGCGGCGCGGTCACCGTCGAGCTGGACCTCTCCGGCACCGTCGACGTGGCCGCCGAGCGCAAGCGGCTGGGCAAGGACCTGTCGGTCGCCGAGAAGGAACTCGCCCAGTGCGAGGCCAAGCTGGGCAACCCCAAGTTCACCGACAAGGCCCCCGCCGACGTGGTCGACAAGATCCGCGCCCGCCGCGACACCGCCGCCGCCGAGATCACCCGCATCCGGGGCAGGCTCGACGCCCTCCCGACCGGGGGCGAGTGACCGTGATCGACCCCGGGGCGCTCGACGACCTGCGCCAGGTCGAGTCCGAACTGGACACGCGGTGGTCCGAGGACAGGATCGAGCCCTCGCTCGACCGGATCCGCGCGCTGCTCGACCTGCTCGCCGACCCGCAGACCGCCTACCCGGTGGTCCAGGTCGCGGGCACCAACGGCAAGACGTCGGTCACGCGCATGGTCGACGCGCTGATGACCGCCCTCGGCGTGCGCACCGGGCGGTTCACCAGCCCGCACCTGCAACTGGTCACCGAGCGGATCAGCCTCGACAACGCGCCCATCGACCCGGCCCGCTACGTCGAGGTCTACCGCGACGTCGAGCCGTACCTGGCGATGGTCGACAACGCCGGGGACATCCGGCTGAGCAAGTTCGAGGTGCTCACCGCCATGGCCTTCGCCGCCTTCGCCGACACCCCGGTCGACGTGGCCGTGGTCGAGACCGGCATGGGCGGCGGCTGGGACGCCACCACCGCCGCCGACGCGCGGATCGCGGTGATCACCCCGATCGGCCTCGACCACGTCGACCGGCTCGGCCCCGACCTGATCTCGATCGCCCGCGAGAAGGCCGGGATCATCAAGCCCGGTTCGATCGCCCTGCTGGCCGAGCAGGACACCGAGACGGCCAAGGTGCTGCTGGAGCGCGCCGCCGAGGTCGACGCCACGGTCGCCCGCCAGGGCCTGGAGTTCGGCGTCCTGCGGCGCGACGTCGCCGTGGGCGGGCAGATGCTGCGGTTGCAGGGCCTCGGCGGGGTCTACGACGAGGTTTTCCTGCCGCTGCACGGCGCCCACCAGGCCGCCAACGCGGCACTCGCCCTGGCCGCGGTGGAGGCGTTCTTCGGCGCGGGCGCGCAGAAGCAGCTCGACGTCGACGCCATCCGCCAGGGCTTCGCCTCGGTCACCACCCCCGGGCGGCTGGAGCGGGTCCGGATGGCGCCCAGCGTGTTCGTCGACGCCGCGCACAACCCCGACGGCGCGCAGGCCCTGGCCACCGCGCTGGACGAGGAGTTCGGCTTCCGCAAGCTCGTCGGCGTCGTCGCGGTCCTGGCGGACAAGGACGCCGAGGGCATCCTCACCCCCCTCGAACCGGTGCTCAGCGACGTGGTCGTCACCACCAACTCCTCGCAGCGCGCCATGGACCCCGACCGCCTCGCCGAGATCGCCGTCGACATCTTCGGCGACGAACGCGTCACCGTCGCCGCGGGCCTGGTCGACGCCATCGAGCGGGCCGTCGCGCTGGCCGAGGAGAGCGACGACCCGAGCGAGTCGATGTCCGGGGCGGGCGTGATCGCCACCGGTTCGGTCGTCACCGCGGGCGAGGTCCGCGCCCTGTTCGGGAAGGAACCGGCATGAGCGAGCAGGACCCGCCGCCCGCCCCGGTGGACCCGATGAAGGGCTTCCGCGGCGTCATGTCGGCGATGTTCGTCCTGGAGGCGATCGTGGTGCTGCTGGCGCTGCTGGTCGTCGCCAAGGACGACACCATCAGCACCGGCCAGGGCTGGTTCGTCGGCCTGATCGCGCTCGCCCTGGTGCTCGGCTGCGCCCTGGTCGCCCGGCCGTGGATCACCTGGGTGGTCGCGGGCCTGCACGTGGCCCTCATCGCCTGCTTCCTCTTCCTGCCGACCCTCGGCATCGTCGGCGTCCTGTTCGCCGCCGCCTGGGGCTGGATGTTCTGGGCCCGCAACGACGTCCGCAAGCGGATGGCCGAGGGGACCCTGCGCAGCCGGCAGTAGCCTGGCGCCATGACGCCGGAGCAGTTGACCCAGTCGATGCCCTTCGCCGCCGCCAGTGGTGTCCAGGTCACCTCGGCCACCCCGGCGGAGGTCCGCGCCCGCCTCGACTGGGCACCCGACCGCTGCACCCTCGGCGGCGCCCTGCACGGCGGCGCGCTGATGACCCTGGCCGACAGCGCGGGCGCGGTCGCGGCGTTCCTCAACCTGCCCGAGGGCGCCGCGGGCACCTCGACCCTGGAGAGCAAGACCAACCTGTTCGGCGGCGTCCGCACCGGCCACGTCGAAGCGGTCGCCAAGCCCCTGCACGTCGGCCGCACCACGATCGTCGTGCAGACCGACCTGTTCGACGCGGCGGGCAAGCGGGTCGCGCAGACCACGCAGACGCAGGTGGTGCTCCAGCCCCGCTGAAAAGCGTCACCCCCGCGTCGCCCGGCGTTGGCCGGGGCGTCGGACTGCTCACCTAGACACCGCACATGGAAATCTCCCGGCGCACCCTGCTGCGCGCGAGCGGTCTGTCCGTGGCGGCCGGGGTCGCCGCCCCCGGGATCGCGTTCGCGGTCCCGAAGGACCGCCCGGTCCTCACCCACGGCGTGCAGACCGGCGACGTCACCACCGACGGCGCCGTCGTCTGGACCCGGGCCGACCGCCCCGCCCGGATGCTGGTCGAGGTCTCGGGCAACCCAGACTTCCGGCACGCCCGCACCCTGCGCGGCCCGCTGCTGACCCCCGCCACCGACGGCACCGGCCGACTCCGCCTCACCCACCTGCCCGCGGGCCGCGAGGTCCACTACCGCGTCCGCGCCGAAGACCTCGACGGCCGCACCACCAGCGCCCCGCTGACCGGTTCCTTCCGCACCGCCCCGCAGGGCCGTGCCGATGTCCGCTTCACCTGGTCCGGCGACGTCGTCGGCCAGGGCTGGGGCATCAACCCCGACCTCGGCGGCCTCACCGCCTACCGCGCCATGGCCGCCCGCGACCCCCACTTCTTCCTGCACAGCGGCGACACCGTCTACTCCGACGGCCCCCTCGTCGAGCGCGTCACCCTCCCCGACGGTCGGGTCTGGCGCAACCTGGTCACCCCCGCCAAGTCCAAGGTCGCCGAAACCCTCGACGAGTACCGAGGCCAGTTCGCCTACAACCTCCTCGACGACAACGTGCGCGCCTTCGCCGCGAAGGTGCCCACCCTTGCGCAATGGGACGACCACGAGGTCACCAACAACTGGTACCCCGGTGAGATCCTGGACCTGCCGCAGTACACAGAGAAGCGGGTCGACGTGCTGGCCGCGCGGGCTTCGCAGGCGTTCCACGAGTGGCAGCCCATCGACCGGCGCCGGGCCGTCGACGGGCGGATGTACCGCAGCTTCTCCCACGGCGCGCACGTCGAGGTGTTCGTGCTGGACATGCGGACCTACAAGGACGCGAACACCGCGCCCCGCGACGGCGTCGGGCGCATCCTGGGCGATCGGCAGGCGCGCTGGCTGGTCGACGGGCTCAGCCGCAGCCGGGCCACCTGGAAGATCGTCGCCAACGACCTGCCGGTCGGGCTCACCGTGCCGGACGGGGCGGACATCGAGGGCGTGGCCAACGGGCTGCCGGGGGCGCCGGGCGGCCGGGAGCACGAGCTGGCCTGGGTGCTGCGCTCGCTGGCCCGGCGGCGGGTGCGCAACGTCGTCTGGCTGACCGCGGACGTGCACTACACCGCCGCGCACCACTACTCGCCGGACCGGGCCGCGGTGGGCGACTTCGACCCGTTCTGGGAGTTCGTGTCCGGGCCGCTGCACGCGGGCGCGTTCGGGCCCAACGCGCTGGACCCGACGTTCGGGCCGGAGGCGGTGTTCGTGCACGCCCCGCCCGCGGCGAACACCTCCCCGATGGACGGTTTCCAGCACTTCGGCGAGGTGAACGTGGACGGCCGCAGCGGTGAGCTGACCGTCGACCTGCGCGACGGGACCGGTGCCGCGCTGTGGTCGAGGACCTTGCGGCCGGAGCGCTGACCGGTCGGGTTACCCTGCTCACACAATTCTTCCCCACTAAGGAGTTCGGAACGCCGTGAGTGAGCGCACGCTGGTCCTGGTCAAGCCCGACGGTGTGAGCCGCGGTCTGGTCGGCGAGGTCATCTCCCGCATCGAGCGCAAGGGGCTGACCCTGGCCGCGCTGGAGCTGCGCTCGGTCGAGCGCGCCGTCGCCGAGCAGCACTACGCCGAGCACGACGGCAAGCCGTTCTTCGAGTCGCTGCTGGAGTTCATCACCTCCGGCAAGGTGGCCGCGATCGTGGTCGAGGGCGAGAACGCCATCGCCGCGTTCCGCCAGCTCGCGGGTGGCACCCACCCGGTGGAGAAGGCCACCCCGGGCACCATCCGCGGTGATTTCGGCCTGGAGGTCCAGTACAACCTGGTGCACGGTTCGGACTCCCCGGAGTCCGCCGAGCGCGAGATCAAGATCTGGTTCCCCGCGCTGTAACCCCCGCCCCCCGACCGGCCCGGAATCCCCGCGATTCCGGGCCGGTCGGCGTTCCAGAGGAGAACCTCCACCGACCGCGGCCCGAACTCGGGCGAAATTGTCGTGCCCCCCGTTTAGGGTCTGGGGTGTGGCGGGTGACGGTGCGCTGGTGCGGGCGCGGGGACTGGGCAAGCGGTTCGGGGACTTCGAGGCGGTCAAGGGCATCGACCTGGAGGTGCGGCCGGGGGAGGCGTTCGGCTTCCTCGGCCCCAACGGGGCGGGCAAGTCCTCCACGATGCGGATGATCTCCTGCGTGTCGCCGCGCACCGGGGGTGAGCTGACCGTGCTCGGGATGGACCCCGAGCGGGAGGGACCGCGGATCCGGGCCCGGCTCGGCGTGGTGCCGCAGCAGGACAACCTCGACACCGAGCTGACCGTGCGGCAGAACCTGCACGTCTACGGCCGCTACTTCGGGCTGTCCAGGGCGCACGTGCGGGCCAGGGCCGAGGAGCTGCTGGACTTCGCCCAGCTCACCGAGCGCGCCGACGACGAGGTCGAACCGCTCTCCGGCGGCATGAAGCGGCGGCTGACCATCGCCCGCTCGCTGATCAACGACCCCGAGTTGCTGCTGCTCGACGAGCCGACGACCGGGCTCGACCCGCAGGCCAGGCACCTGCTCTGGGACCGGCTGTTCCGGCTCAAGCAGCAGGGCGTCACGCTCATCGTCACCACCCACTACATGGACGAGGCCGAGCAGCTCTGCGACCGGCTGGTGGTCATGGACGGCGGCCGGATCGTGGCCGAGGGCAGCCCCGGCGAGCTGATCTCCCGCTACGCCACCCGCGAGGTCCTGGAGCTGCGCTTCGCCCCCGGCGCCCAGGCCGCCGCCGAGCCCACCGTCGTCGACCTCGCCGAGCGCGTCGAGGTGCTGCCCGACCGGCTCCTGCTCTACACCGGCGACGGGGAGTCCGCGCTCAAGGCCGCGCACAACCGGGGTGTCGTGCCGGTGTCCAGCCTGGTCCGCCGCGCCACGCTGGAGGACGTCTTCCTCCGCCTCACCGGCCGAACGCTGGTGGACTGATGACCACCACCGGTCAGCGCTCCACCGGCACCGTGCCCAGTTCGACGCGGGCGGCGCTGCTGGTCGTCGAGGGCCTGTGGGCCTGGTACCGGCGCAACTGGCGCTCCACGGTCATCTCCACGCTGGTCCAACCGGCGCTGTTCCTGGTCGCGCTCGGCGTCGGGTTCGGGTCCCAGGTCGAACCGGGCCCGGCCACCGGGGGGCTGCCGTACGTGCAGTTCCTGGCCCCGGCCCTGCTGGCCGCCACCCTGATGCAGACGGCGACCTTCGAGTCCACCTACCCGATCCTGTCCGCGTTCAAGTGGCAGCGCACCTACTGGGCGGTCGTCGCCACCCCGATCAGCGCCGCCCAACTGCTCGCCGGGCAGCTCACCTGGCTGGCCGCCCGGCTGGCGTTCACCGCGGTCGCGTTCCTGGCCGTGTCCGCCGCCCTGGGCGCGGTCGCCGGGCCCGGGTTCCTGCTCGCCGTGGTGTTCTCCCTGCTCACCGGCCTGGCGTGCGGGGCGCCGATCGTCGCCTACGCGGCCACGATCGAGTCCGAGGGCCAGCAGTTCAACGTCATCTTCCGGTTCATCGTGCTGCCGATGATGATGTTCTCCGGCACGTTCTTCCCGGTCGAGCAGTTGCCGGGGTGGGTGCAGCCGGTCGTGTGGCTGACCCCGCTGTGGCACGGCACCGAGCTGTGCCGGGGCGTCACCCTGGGCACCCTCGGCGCGCTGCCCGCCCTGGGCCACCTGCTGTACCTGCTCGCCCTCCTCGGGGTGGGCGCGTACCTGGCCCGCCGCAACTTCGTCCGCAGGCTGGAGGTCTGAGGTGACGACCACCGCCCCGCCGCCGTCGAGCGGTCTGCTGCTGCGCGTGCTCCCCACCGGCCTGTACGCGGGCCGGGCCCGGGTGCTGGTCGAGCGCTCGCTGCTGGTCAACCGGCGCGCCTGGCTGGCCCTGTTCTCCGGTTTCTTCGAGCCGCTGTTCTACCTGTTCGGCCTGGGTTTCGGCTTCGCGCAGCTCGTCGGCGACGTGGTGGGCCCCAGTGGCCAACCGGTCAGCTACGTCGCCTTCGTCGCCCCCGCCCTGATGGCCGCCGCGGCGATGAACGGCGCGGTGTACGACGCCACCTTCAACATCTTCTTCAAGTTCAAGTACGCCAAGCTCTACGACGCCATGCTCGCCACCCCGCTGGGCCCGCTCGACGTGGCGATCGGCGAGATCGCCTGGGCCCTGATCCGCGGCGCGCTCTACTCGGCGGGTTTCCTCGCGGTCATGCTCGGCATGGGCCTGCTGACCTCCCCGTGGGCCCTGCTGGCGCTGCCCGCGTCCGTTCTGGTGGCGTTCGCGTTCGCCGCCATCGGCATGGCCGCCACCACGTTCATGCGCTCCTGGCAGGACTTCGACCTGGTCCAACTGGCCCTGACGCCGATGTTCCTGTTCTCCACCACCTTCTTCCCGCTGTCGGTCTACCCGGAGCCGTTGCAGGTGGCGGTCCAGTGCTTCCCGCTGTACCACGCCATCGAGGTCATGCGGGCCCTCACCATGGGCGACGTGGACCTGTCCCTACTCGGCCACCTGTCGTACTTCGTGGTGATGGCCGCCGTCGGCACGGTGGTCGCCTCCCGCAGGCTGGGCAAGCTGCTGCTGTCCTAGGTCAGCCGCGCCCGCAGGGCCTCCAGGTCGGCCGCCGCCACCCCGGCGGCCAGCAGGTAGGCCTCCGCGTCGAAACCGTCGAGGAGGTCCAGGACGGTCCGGGTGGTCGTCGTGCCGCGCCCGGCGAGCAGGTCGGCGATGAACGGGCCGTGGTCGTCGCGGCCTTCGGCGGCGAACAGTTCCCGCAGCGCGGTCGTCGACAGGTCGTAGTCCGCGGCGATGGCCTCCGGTTCGACCCCGACCAGCGACAGCAGCAGCAGGGCCACCAGCCCGGTCCGGTCCCGGCCGATCGCGCAGTGGAACAGCACCCCCGGCTCGGCCGCGGCCAGCGCCGTGAACGCCGCCGCGCACCGCCCGGCCTTGGCGGCCAGGAACGGCCGGTAGTACAGCGGTGTCCCGTGCAGGCCGCCCGCCCGGATCTCCGCCCAGAACGCCGCGTCCGGGGTGTCGTCCAGGTCGACGTGCGCGACCGCGATGCCCTCGGGGACCGCCACCGCCCCGGCGGTCGACCGCAGGTCGAGCACGGTGCGCACCCCCGCCGCCCTGGCCGCCCGCCAGCCCTCCTCGGTGGCGCCGCCCGGGTCGGCCGACCGCACGAACGCGCCGAACCGCGTGGTCCCGCCCCCGGTCAGCGGCAGTCCGCCCAGGTCGCGGGTGTTGTGGAAACCCGCCCAGTCCCGAGTCCGCCCGTCTCCCACGCCTCGCCCTCCGTTCGCCGCTCCCGGACACCGTCTACCCTGGTTCGCTGTGAGCGTCGAGTCTGTTTTCCCCCAGCTTGAGCCCCTCCTGCCCCGGATCTCCAAGCCGGTGCAGTACGTCGGCGGGGAGCTGAACGCCACCGTCAAGGAGTGGGACAGCACCACCGTCCGGTGGGCGCTGATGTACCCGGACGCCTACGAGGTCGGGCTGCCCAACCAGGGCGTCATGATCCTCTACGAGGTGCTCAACGAGATCCCGGACGTCCTGGCCGAGCGCACCTACGCGGTCTGGCCGGACCTGGAGGAGCTCATGCGGGAACACGGCGTCCCGCAGTTCACCGTCGACGGGCACCGCCCGCTCGGCGCGTTCGACGTGCTCGGCGTCAGCTTCTCCACCGAGCTGGGCTACACGAACATGCTCACCGCCCTCGACCTGGCGGGCATCCCGCTGCGCGCCGCCGACCGCACCGGGGACCACCCCGTGGTGCTCGCGGGCGGGCACGCGTCGTTCAACCCCGAGCCCATCGCCGACTTCATCGACGCCGCCGTGCTCGGCGACGGCGAGGAGGCAGTCGGGGAGATCACCGACATCATCCGCCGGTGGAAGGCCGAGGGTCGCCCCGGCGGGCGCGACGAACTGCTGACCCGCATGGCCGAGACCGGCGGCGTCTACATCCCGCGCTTCTACGACGTGTCCTACCGCGAAGACGGCCACATCGACTCCTACGCCCCCAACCGCGAGCGCGTCCCCGCCACGGTGGCGAAGCGGACCACGATGGACCTCGACGCGTGGCCGTACCCGAAGAAGCCCCTCGTGCCGCTGGCCGAGAGCGTGCACGAGCGGATGAGCGTGGAGATCTTCCGCGGCTGCACCCGCGGCTGCCGGTTCTGCCAGGCCGGGATGATCACCCGCCCGGTGCGCGAGCGGTCCGTCGAGGGCATCGGCGCGATGATCCAGACCGGCCTGGAGAACAGCGGCTTCGAGGAGGTCGGCCTGCTCTCGCTCTCCAGCGCCGACCACTCCGAGATCGGCCCGCTCACCAAGCAGCTCGCCGACCGCTACGAGGGCACCAACACCGGCCTGTCGCTGCCCTCGACCAGGGTCGACGCGTTCAACATCGACCTGGCCAACGAGCTGTCGCGCAACGGCCGCCGCTCCGGGCTCACCTTCGCCCCCGAGGGCGGCAGCGAGCGCATCCGCCGCGTCATCAACAAGATGGTGTCCGAAGAGGACCTGATCAAGACCGTCAGCGCCGCCTACGCCAACGGCTGGCGGCAGGTGAAGCTGTACTTCATGTGCGGGCTGCCCACCGAGACCGACGAGGACGTGCTCCAGATCGCGGAGATGGCCAAGAACGTCATCCGCGCGGGCAGGCAGGCCAGCGGCCGCAAGGACATCCGCTGCACCATCTCCATCGGCGGGTTCGTGCCCAAGCCGCACACCCCGTTCCAGTGGGCCGCGCAGTGCGACCCGGACACCGTGGACAACCGGTTGCGCAAGTTGCGCGCGGCGGTCAACTCCGACTCCGACCGCAGCCTGGGCCGCAACATCGGGATGCGCTACCACGACGGCAAGCCCAGCCTGGTCGAGGGACTGCTCTCCCGCGGCGACCGCAGGGTCGGCCGGGTCATCGAGCGGGTGTGGCGCGAGGGCGGCCGGTTCGACGGCTGGAGCGAGCACTTCTCCTACGAGCGCTGGACCTCCAGCGCCGCCGCCGAGCTGGAGCCCCTCGGCGTCTCGCTGGACTGGTTCACCACCCGCGAGCGCACCGAGGCCGAGGTCCTGCCCTGGGACCACCTGGACTCCGGCTTGGACAAGGAGTGGCTCTGGGACGACTGGCAGGACGCGCTGGACTCCCGTGAGCAGGACGACTGCCGCTGGACCCCGTGCTTCGACTGCGGCGTCTGCCCGGCCATGGGCACCGACATCGAGATCGGCCCCACCGGCCGCACGCTCCTGCCGATCAGCCCGGTCGGCGTCGGGTCCCCGGTCCAGAACCCGTCGCTGCTGCGGTGACGGTCCGCCGCGCCGGGGAAGCCGACACGGCTTCCCTGGCCGCGCTGCGGCGGGCCTGGACCGAGGAGGACCGCGGCCCGGTCGACGACCCCGGCTTCGACGCCGCGTTCGCCGACTGGCTCGCCGCCGAGTGGCACCACCGCGCGTTCTGGCTGGCCTTCGACGGCGAGACGCCGGTGGGCTCGCTGAACATGCTCGAATTCACCCGGATGCCCAGGCCGGGCGTACCCGCGAGCCGGTGGGGCTACATCGGCAACGCCTACGTCGTCCCCGGCCACCGCGACCGCGGGATCGGCGCGGAGATGCTGGCCGCCGCCCTGGCCCACGCCGACGCCGAGGGGTACGTGCGGGTCGTGCTGAGCCCCACCGAGCGGTCCGTCCCGTTCTACGGCAGGCACGGCTTCGCCCCGGCGACCTCGCTGCTGCTGCGGCTCCCGCCCGGCTGACCGGCTAGCCGACCGCCGCCAGCGCGTCGACCATGCCGTGGCCGTAGAAGCTGTTGAACGCCGCGTAGCCCGAGCAGTAGGCGTCCTGCGCGCCGGAACCGTCGAGGTCGTAGTCCGACGGGCACGGGACGGACTCGGCCTGCGCGGTGACCATCCGGGTGAGCTGCTGCGGCGTGGCCCACGGGTGCCGGGAGGCCAGCAGCGCGACCACCCCGGTCGCGTGCGGGGTCGCCATCGACGTCCCGCAGTCCGTGGCGTAGCCGCCGGGCACGGTGGACAGCACGCAGCGGTCGTCGCGCTCGCCGCCGGGGGCGGTGACGTCGACCGAGCCGAGGCCGTAGGAGCTGTACCCCGCCTTGAGCCGGTCCGGGCCGACCGCGGACACGGTCAGCACCCCGCGCAACCCGCCCGGCAGCACCTTGCAGCCCGAGTCCAGCACCCGCCTGCCGCCCGCCAGGTCCGAAGCCTCGCCGCGGGGCTCGGCCAGGTCGATCCCGCCGTTGGACGCCGCCGCCACGGTCAGCACCCCGGAGTCGGTCGCGTGCTCCACCGCCCGGCGCACCGCCTCGAAGACCACGTGCTCGGCACCGCGGTCGCAGGTCAGCTGCCACGGGTCGACGAAGTAGCTGCTGTTGGCCACCCGCACGCCGTGGTCGGCGGCCCACATCAGCCCGCACACCACCGCCTCCGGGAACACCAGGCCGCGGTCGTCGACCACCCGCACCGAGGCCAGCCGCACCCCGGGGGCCACGCCGGTGACGCCCCGGCCGTCGTCCGCGGCGGCGATCAGGCCCGCCACGTGCGTGCCGTGCGCCGAGGTGGTGGGCGCCCAGGCGGCGGGGGAGGGGTCGGCCACCCCGGTGAGGCAGCCCGCCGACGCGGCCGGGTCCACCGTGGCGGCCAGGTCGGGGTGGCTCGCGTCCACCCCGGAGTCCAGCACGCCCACGAGCACGTCCCGGTCGCCGGGGGACACCCGGTGCGCGGCGGGCGCGTCGATCATGTCCATGTCCCACTGCTCACCGGTGCGGTCGGTCTCGGGCACCGGCCCCACTGCCTCCGGCAGCGGCTCCCGCTCGGCCACCCGGCCCACCGCGGCCCCGGCGCTGAACGCCCGGTCGCGGCCGATCCGGTCGGCGAAGCGCGAGTCGGCGGAAGTGACGACCGCCACAGCGATCGCGTCGTGGAAGACGACCGCGGTCCCGCAGGCCAGGGTCGTCGACACCGAAGCCGCCTCGGCGGTGGTCCCGGGGTCGAACAGCACCAGGTAGCGGGCGGTCGGCACGTCGGCACGGCACGGCACCGCGTCGTCGGGCAACGGGGCCGCGTCCGCTGTGACCTGGGTCAACAGCGCGCTCGCGGCCAGCGTGGCACCGACCGCGGCCGCCGTCGCGCGGCGGAGCAGGAGCACGGCGACCTCCAGGGCTGGACCGCCGGATCTCCTCGGGCACCGGCTGTCGACTCGCCTGCGGACGGTAATCACCACCCCGGACCGAAACAAGCGCGCGGACCGAAATGGGGCTGCCGGTACGGTGCCACCATGCCGCTCCGCGCACCACCGGAGCGGTGCCGCACCACCGTAAGGAGTAGTCCTGAGCCGCCAGGATCAGCCCAACCCCTCGGCGCCGCCGGTGCAGAAGCTGCGCCTGCGCTACGCCAAGCGGGGCAGGCTCCGCTTCACCTCCCACCGCGACGTCGCGCGCGCCTTCGAACGGGCGCTGCGCCGGGCGGGCGTGCCGATGGCCTACTCGCAGGGGTTCAACCCGCACCCCAAGATCTCCTGGATCGGCGCCGCGCCGACCGGGGTGGCCAGCGAGGCCGAGTACGTCGAGCTGCAGGTCGTGCAGGCGCTCGACCCGGACCGGCTGGCCAGGGTGCTCGACGCCGCGCTCGCCCCGGGCCTGGACGTGCTGGAGGCCGTGCAGGCCGGACCCGGCGGGCTGGCCGAGCGGATGGAGGCCAGCCGCTGGCGGATCGCCCTGCCGGGCGTCGGCGCGCCCGAGCTGGCCGCCGCGGTGGACAGGCTGATGGCCACCGAACACGTCGAGGTGGAACGCCTCACCAAGGACGGCAGGCGCCTGATCGACGCCCGACCTGCGGTTATCTCCGCCGAGGTGGTCGATTCCGCGGAACTCCCGGCGGACTCGCCGGACGCTGTGGGCATCGACATGTCTGATGCGGGGGGTTCGTGTGGGATACTGGTGGTGGTCGTCCGGCAGACAACACCGGCCGTGCGACCCGACGACGTGCTGAGCGCGCTCCGTGTCGTCGCCGCCCTGGAACCGCCGGTGCCCGCGAAGGCGACCCGGATGGCCCAGGGACGGCTTGACGACGGTGGCGGTCTGACCGATCCGCTCGCCCACGACCGGGCGGCGATCGGCTAGTCCGACCGGGGAGACAACAGAGCGCCTCGACCCGTTGTCGAAAGACCTGCCGTCCGCAGGCCGCCGGTCCCATGTCCGGTGGTCAGGGCGGTGAGAGGCGAGGATTCCCGCCGCTTCGCGCGGTGGAAATGACAACGAGGCCCCTGAGCGGCGGCGTCCACACGACGCGCCCGGGGGTGGAGGAGCTACATGTCCGACAAGTCCAGCCCTGCCGGCACCACCGGCGGGGACACAACCACATCCACCGAGGCCGCACTGGCCGAGCTGCCCGCCAAGGTGCGGGTGCACGCGCTCGCCAAGCTGCTCTCGGTCAGCAGCAAGGACGTCATCGCCGCCCTCGCCGACCTCGGCGAGGCGGTGCGCGGCGCGCAGTCCAGCGTGGCCAGGGAGACGGCCCTGCGGGTCGCCGCGGCGCTGACCGGCGACGCTCCGTGGGAGGGCGACGCCCCCGCCGACGAGAACCACGTCGAGCCCGAGGTCGTCGAGGCCGCCGTGGTCGAGACCGCGCTGACCCCCGAACCCACCCGGCGGATCCCCCCGACCCCGGTGTTCGCCTCGGCCTCCCCGCTGTTCCTGCCGCCCGAGGCCGCCCCGGTCAAGCCCGTGCGGGTCTCCCGCCCCGAACCGGTCGAGGACGAGCCCGCCCCGGTCGAGTCCGACGAGCACTTCGACGACGGTGACGACGACGAGGACGGCTCCGGCAGCCGCCGCCGCCGTCGCGGTCGCCGCGGCCGCGGTCGCGGCAAGGGCGCCGCCGACGACACCGACCAGAACGACTCCGAGCAGCCCGACAAGCCGGAGAAGCCCGCCAGGGCCGAGGCCGAGCAGCCCGCGGACGCCGAGGAGCCCACCGAGTCCGACGCGGACTCCGACGGCGACACCGACGACGACGGCGACTCCGGTGGCAGCCGCCGCCGTCGCCGTCGCAGGCGCCGCAAGGGCGGCGACGACGACAGCACCACCCACGACGACCCGCCGAACACCGTCGTCCACGTCCGAGAGGCGCGCGAGGCCCGCGAACCGCGTGAGCCCCGCGAACCGCGCGACGAGAAGACCGAGGCGGCCAACGCCCGCGACGAGGTGCGCAGCGTGCGCGGCTCGACCAGGCTGGAGGCCAAGCGCCAGCGCCGCCGCGACGGCCGCGAGGCGGGCCGCAGGCGCGCGCCGATCCTGTCCGAGGCGGAGTTCCTGGCCCGCCGCGAGGCCGTCGACCGCGCCATGGTCGTGCGCGAGCACTCCGACCGGATCCAGATCGGGGTGCTGGAGGACGGCGTCCTCGTCGAGCACTTCGTCACCTCCGCGGGCAGCGGCTCGCTGGTCGGCAACGTCTTCCTGGGCCGGGTGCAGAACGTGCTGCCCAGCATGGAGGCCGCCTTCGTCGACATCGGCCGCGGCCGCAACGCCGTGCTCTACGCAGGTGAGGTCGACTGGGACGCCGCCGGGCTCGACGGCAAGGCCCGCAAGATCGAGCAGGCGCTGTCCACCGGCGACAGCGTGCTGGTGCAGGTCACCAAGGACCCGGTCGGCCACAAGGGCGCCCGGCTGACCACCCAGATCAGCCTGCCCGGCCGCTTCCTGGTCTACGTGCCCGGCGGCGGCGCCACCGGCATCTCCCGCAAGCTGCCGGAGAACGAGCGGCGCAGGCTCAAGGACGTGCTCAAGCGCATCGTCCCCGAGGACGCGGGTGTGATCATCCGCACCGCCTCGGAGGGCATCAGCGAGGAGGAGCTCGGCCGCGACGTGCGCCGCCTGCAGGCGCAGTGGCAGGTCATCAAGGAGAAGTCCGACGGCAGCGTGGGCAAGAAGACCGGCGCGCCGACGCTGCTCTACGAGGAGCCCGACCTGCTGGTCAAGGTCGTCCGCGACCTGTTCACCGAGGACTTCACCTCGCTGGTGGTGCAGGGCGAGACCGCCTGGGAGACCATCGACGCCTACGTCCGCCACGTCGCCCCGGAACTGCTGGAGCGGGTCCGCCGCCACGTCGGGCCCAAGGACGTCTTCGCCGAGCACCGCATCGACGAGCAGCTGCTCAAGGCGCTCGACCGCAAGGTCTGGCTGCCCTCGGGCGGCTACCTGGTGATCGACCGCACCGAGGCGATGACCGTCATCGACGTCAACACCGGCAAGTACACCGGCTCCGGGGGCAACCTGGAGGAGACGGTCACCCGCAACAACCTGGAGTCGGCCGAGGAGATCGTCCGCCAGCTACGGCTGCGCGACATCGGCGGCATCATCGTCATCGACTTCATCGACATGGTGCTGGAGTCCAACCGCGACCTGGTGCTGCGTCGGCTGACCGAGTGCCTCGGCCGCGACCGCACCCGCCACCAGGTCGCCGAGGTGACCTCGCTGGGCCTGGTCCAGATGACCCGCAAGCGGGTCGGCACCGGCCTGCTGGAGGCGTTCAGCCACACCTGCGAGCACTGCAAGGGCCGCGGCGTCATGGTCTCCACCGAGCCCAACGTCAAGGCCGCCGCGGGCGGTGGGCAGCCCCAGCAGCCCGCGCAGCCGGAGAAGAGCCAGGGCGGCGGCAGCGGTCGCAACCGGAACCGCAACCGCAACGGCGACGACAACGCGGCCAAGGACTCGGCGGCCAAGGACTCGAAGGACTCGACCAGGGACGAGGGCCAGAACAACGGCCACCAGCCCGGTCAGTCCAGGGACAACGGCAACCGGGACAACGGCCGCGAGAACGGCCAGCGCGACGGCGGTCACAAGGACAACGGCGCCAAGGACAACGGCAGGGACGGCGGTCACCGCGGCGACCGCGCCAACGGCAGGGCACAGCGCGCCGCCGCCGCGGACGAGCAGGCCAAGACCCCCGTCCGCGACGTCCCGGAGGCCGTGAGCACCCCGGCGGCCCCGCCCGCCCAGCGCGACGGCTCCGAGCCGCTCACGGGCGAATCCGGGGACCGCAACGGCCACGCGAAGGTGGAGAGCCCCACGCGGCTCGACAGCCGCACCGAGGCCGCCCTCGCCGAGCCGGAGCCCGTGTCCGTGCCCGCGGCCCCGCGCAGGCGCGCCCGACGGGCCGCCTCGCGCCCGGCGGGCCCGCCCGTCGGCGGTCCGGAGGCCTGAGGAACCGGGGTCGGACCGGGGAAAGCACCCCCCGGTTTGACCCCGATTCCCGCCGACACGTAACCTGACACACGGCCCTCCCATCGGCGGGCTGTGTCGTGCGAAGCCCGGACCGCGGTCGTTTCCCTCGCGGTCGAGGGCGCGCAAGACCCCCATCGTCTAGTAGCAGGAGACTTCCGTCCCGATGTACGCGATCGTCAAGACCGGCGGCAAGCAGTACAAGGTGGCTGTTGGCGACGTCGTCGAGGTCGAGAAGCTCGAGGGCACCCCGGGCGCCGAGCTCAACCTCACGGCTGTCCTCGTGGTCGACGGCACCGACGTCACCACCGACGCGGACGCCCTCGCCAAGGTGTCCGTGACGGGCAAGGTGGTCGAGCAGACCAAGGGCCCCAAGATCCGCATCCACAAGTTCAAGAACAAGACCGGATACCACAAGCGCCAGGGTCACCGCCAGAAGTTGACCCGCGTCGAGGTCACCGGCATCACCAAGTAGAGGGACTGAGCAGACATGGCACACAAGAAGGGTGCATCCAGCTCCCGCAACGGGCGTGACTCGAATGCCCAGTACCTCGGTGTGAAGCGCTACGGCGGCCAGGTCGTCAAGTCCGGCGAGATCCTGATCCGCCAGCGCGGCACCAAGTTCCACCCGGGTGTCAACGTCGGCCGCGGCAAGGACGACACGCTGTTCGCCCTCGCCGCCGGTGCCGTCCAGTTCGGCGCCAAGCGCGGTCGCAAGACCGTGAACATCGTCCCGGTCGAGGCGTAAGCCCGAACCGAGCGAGAAGACCCCACGAGGGGCGGGCTGGAGCTTCATCCGGCCCGCCCCTCGTTTTTTGTCTCTGAGAGGAACCCCAGGTGTCCCGATTCGTCGACCGCGTGGTGATCCACGTCGCCGCGGGCAGTGGCGGCAACGGCTGCGCCTCGGTGCACCGCGAGAAGTACAAGCCCCTCGGTGGCCCCGACGGCGGCAACGGCGGCAACGGCGGCAACGTCGTGCTGGTCGTCGACAGCAACGTCCACACCCTGCTCGACTTCCACTTCCGCCCGCACGCCAGCGCGGCCAACGGCAAGCAGGGCCACGGCGCCAACCGCGACGGCGCCACCGGCGAGGACCTGGAGCTGCACGTCCCCGACGGCACCGTCATCCTCGACCCGGACGGCGAGATCATCGTCGACCTCGTCGGCCACGGCACCCGCTTCGTCGCCGCCCAGGGCGGCCGGGGTGGCCTCGGCAACGCCGCGCTGGCCTCCAAGGCCCGCCGCGCCCCCGGCTTCGCCCTGCTCGGCGAACCGGGCGAGACCCGCGACCTGGTCCTGGAGCTGCGCTCGGTGGCCGACGCCGGGCTGCTCGGCTTCCCCTCGGCGGGCAAGTCGTCGCTGATCTCGGTGCTGTCGCAGGCCCGCCCGAAGATCGCCGACTACCCGTTCACCACCCTGGTGCCCAACCTCGGGGTGGTCACCGCGGGCGAGTCGATCTACACCATCGCCGACGTGCCCGGCCTGATCCCCGGCGCCAGCCAGGGCAAGGGCCTGGGCCTGGACTTCCTGCGGCACATCGAGCGCTGCTCGGTGCTGGTGCACGTGGTCGACTGCGCCACCTTCGAGGCCGACCGCGACCCGCTGTCGGACATCGACGCGCTGGAGGAGGAGCTGGCCCGCTACACCCCCGCCCTCGGCGGCGACCTCGCCGACCGGCCGCGCCTGGTGGTGCTGAACAAGGTCGACGTGCCCGAGGCCCGGGAGCTGGCCGAGCTGATCCGCCCGGACATCGAGGCCCGCGGCCTGCCGGTGTTCGAGGTCTCCACCGCCACCCGCGAGGGCCTGCGCGAGCTGAGCTTCGCCCTGGCCAAGGTCATCGAGGACGACCGCGCGGCCAAGCCCGCCCCCGAGCCCAGCCGCATCGTGCTGCGCCCCACCGCGGTCGACGACGCGGGCTTCACCGTGGTCGCCGACCCGGAGGAGGAGGGCGCGTTCTTCGTGCACGGCGAGCGCCCCGCCCGCTGGATCCGGCAGACCGACTTCAACAACACCGAGGCCGTCGGCTACCTGGGCGACCGGCTGGCCCGCCTCGGGGTCGAGGACGCGCTGGCCAAGGCCGGTGCGGTCCCCGGCTGCCCGGTCACCATCGGCGGCGTCACCTTCGACTGGGAGCCCTCCACCCCCGCGGGCATCGCCATGCTCATGCACAACCGCGGCAGCGACCCGCGGCTCGACCTCAACGAGCGCGTCGGCGCCTCGGAGCGCAAGGCCGCCAAGATCGCCCGCCGCACCCGCACCGACGACGAGGACCTGTGAGCGTCGTAGGCTCCCCCACCCGGGCCGCCATCGCGGCGGCCCGGGTGATGGTGGTCAAGGTCGGCTCGTCGTCGTTGACCACCGCCGAGGGCGGGCTCGACCCGGCCCGGCTCGACGCGCTGGTGGACGCCCTGGCGGCCAGGCTCGCCGCGGGCAGCCAGGTCATCCTGGTGTCCTCGGGCGCCATCGCGGCGGGCCTGGCGCCACTGGGCATCGCCCGCCGCCCCCGCGACCTGGCGACCCAGCAGGCCGCCGCCAGCGTCGGCCAGATCCTCCTGGCGCACGCGTACGTGGAATCCTTCGCCCGCTACTCCCTCCAGGTCGGCCAGGTCCTGCTGACCGCGGACGACGTGGTCCGCCGCTCGCACTACCGCAACGCCCAGCGCACCCTGTCCCGCCTGCTGGCCCTCGGCGCGGTCCCGGTCGTCAACGAGAACGACACCGTGGCCACCGAGGAGATCCGCTTCGGCGACAACGACCGCCTCGCCGCCCTCGTCGCCCACCTCGTCGGCGCCGACGCCCTGATCCTCCTGTCCGATGTGGACGCCCTCTACGACGGCGACCCCCGCCTCGGCGCCGCCCGCCGGATCGACGAGGTGGCAGGCGAGTCCGATGTGGATGGTGTGCGGGCGGGCAGCACCGGCGCCTCCGGCCTCGGAACCGGTGGCATGGCGTCGAAGCTGGCCGCCGCCCGCCTCGCCTCCGCCGCGGGCGTCCCGGTCCTGCTGACCTCCGCCGCCCAGGCCAAGGCGGCCCTCGGCGCGGCCGACGTCGGCACCGCCTTCGCCGCGGGCGGCCGCCGCCTCACCTCCCGCCGCTTCTGGCTCGGCTACGCCGCGGACACCAAGGGCACCCTCACCCTCGACGACGGCGCCGTCACGGCCGTGGTCACCCGCCGCCGCTCCCTCTTGGCCGCGGGCATCACCACCACCACCGGCGACTTCGTCGCAGGCGACGTCCTGGAACTGCGGAACACCAACGGCGTCACCGTCGCCCGAGGCATCACCAACTTCGACTCCGCCGAACTCCCCGCCCTCCTGGGCCACTCCACCCAAGACCTCCCCCTGGACCAACGCCGCGAAGTAGTCCACGCCGACGACCTCGTCCCCCTGATCTAGCCCCGCCCCGAAGCCGGTAGACCACCCCGCGCGCCACAAGGCCGGCTATCACCCGGAAGCCCGCCACCCCGGCCCGAACCTCCGGCCTGCACCCCGCAGGCACCGCGCCGACCGCTGGTCCGGCTGCCAGGCACCCAGAACCCACCGGCGCAGCGGCCAACCACCCCGCCCCCGGTCTGGCGACCAGCTACACCAAACCCCACCGTGCGCAGCCGCCGACCACCCCACCAACCGGCGGCCTGGCGGCCCGCCACCCGCCACCCCATCGCGCGCAGCCGCCGACCACTCTGCCAACCGCCGGCCTGGCGACCAGCCACCCCGAGCCGTCAGCGGCGTAGCTGCCGATCACCCCCACTCACCCGGGCACCACCACCAAACGATCGGCGCTTGAGCCGACAGCACACGGCAAGGTTCCGGCGAAGCAGATCCACCCACCCGAGCACCCGCGACAAATCCCCGGCGCTCATAACAGAACACGGCCCAACAGCCACGTCACGCCGCCCCCGGCGTGCCCGCGCTACCGCCCCCGCCCCACATCAACTGGTGGCAGCCAACACAAACGGCAACACCCCCTTCGCCCCAACCCCACGCAGCAGATAAGCGGCCAAAGTGACAGTCCACCCACTGTCCACCCGCTCATCGACCAGCAGAACCGGCCCGTCCGCCTCCGCCACCCGCGCTGCCAGCTCCTCCGGCACCCGCAGCGCCTCCCACAGCCGCGCCACCCGGTGCGCACTGTTGCCCGGCGCCACGGCACCCGCCACCTCGACCACCCCCAGCACCGGCAACCTGCCGATCGAGGCGATCCGCGCGCCGAAGTCCACCGCCAGATCCGACGACCCCACCGTCACCACGCCGACCGGCCGCTGCTCCCACCCCCAGCCCGCCAGCACCTGCACGCACCCGCGCATGACGTCGTCCGGCACCGACGTGGCCCCCTCGGCGAACAGCGCCCGCAACCGGTTTC
This sequence comes from Actinokineospora sp. PR83, assembly GCF_021056305.1. Lineage (NCBI taxonomy): Bacteria > Bacillati > Actinomycetota > Actinomycetes > Pseudonocardiales > Pseudonocardiaceae > Actinokineospora > Actinokineospora sp. PR83. Next base: position 217,068 of record NZ_JAJCXD010000040.1, on the reverse strand, counting down.
CCCACCCGATGTCGGTCAGCCGCCCGAGTGCCCGCCCCACCTCGGCCACCCGCCCGGCGGCGATCTTGCCGCTCAGCGGGACGTCCAGCGCCGACATCCCGGTGGGCCACATCTTCTTCGGCGCGACCTCCACGCCCGGCCGCGCCAGCCGCTCCTCCGCCGCCGCGGACCCGGCCTCCGACACCGCGTCGCTCCACCGCTGCCCGGTGCAGTTGTCGCACCGGCCGCACGGTGCCGCGTGCGGGTCGTCGAGCTGCCGCAGCAGGAACTCCATCCGGCAGCCGTCGGTGCGCTGGTACTCCAGGATGGCCTGCTGCTCGGCGGTGCGCGCCTCCGCGATCCGCCCGTACCGCTCCCCGTCGTACTCCCACGCCGCCCCGGTGGCCTCCCAGCCGCCGCGCACCCGGCGGACCGCCCCGTCCACGTCGAGCACCTTGAGCACCATCTCCAGCCTGCCCCGGGCCAGGTCGACCATCGGTTCCAGCGCCTGCGTCGACAGCACCCGCCCGGCCCCCTCCAGCGCGGCCAGCACCTCCCGCACCACCGGCTCCGGCGGGAACGCCAGCGACGCGAAGTACGCCCAGATGTCGCGGTCCTCGGTCCCCGGCAGCAGCAGCACGTCGGCCCGCTCGACCCCGCGGCCCGCGCGCCCGATCTGCTGGTAGTAGGAGATCGGCGACTGCGGCGCCCCCACGTGCACCACGAAACCCAGGTCCGGCTTGTCGAAGCCCATGCCCAGCGCGGACGTCGCCACCAGCGCCTTGACCCGGTTGGCCAGCAGGTCGTCCTCGGCCCGCTGCCGCTCGGCGGTGTCGGTGCGCCCGGTGTACGAGGCGACCTCGTACCCGCGGTCGCGCAGGAACGACGCCAGCTCGTCGGCGGCGGCGACGGTCAGCGTGTAGATGATCCCCGATCCGGTGAACTCGCCGAGGTGGTCGGCCAGCCACGCCAGCCGGGCGCGCGCGGTGGGCAGCCGCAGCACCGCCAGCCGCAGGCTCTCCCGGTCCAGCGGCCCGCGCAGCACCAGCGCGTCGTCCTCGGCCAGCCGCAGCTGCTGGGCCACGTCCCGCACCACCCGGTCGTTGGCGGTGGCCGTGGTCGCCAGCACCGGCACCCCCCGGGGCAGTTCGCCCAGCAGCGTCCGCAACCGCCGGTAGTCCGGCCGGAAGTCGTGGCCCCAGTCGGAGATGCAGTGCGCCTCGTCGACCACCAGCATCCCCGCCGAGGCGGTCAGCTTCGGCAGCACGGTGTCGCGGAAGTCCGGGTTGTTCAGCCGCTCCGGGCTCACCAGCAGCACGTCGACCTCGCCCGCGGCCACCGCGTCCTGCACCCCGTCCCACTCCTCGACGTTCGCCGAGTTGATCGTCCGCGCCCGCACCCCGGCCCGCGCGGCGGCCTCCACCTGGTTGCGCATCAGCGCCAGCAGCGGCGACACGATCACCGTCGGCCCCTCGCCCCGCTCCCGCAGCAGCGCCGTCGCCACGAAGTACACAGCGGACTTGCCCCACCCGGTCCGCTGCACCACCAGCGCCCGGCCGCGCCCGGCCACCAGCGCCTCGATGGCCGTCCACTGGTCCTCGCGCAGCCGCGCGCCCGGACCGGCGAGGGCCCGCAGCCGTTCCTCGGCGGTGGCGCGCAGTGCGGTCGTGGTCGTGTTCATGCCCTCTTGGTACCGGACCGGTACGACACGGCCAACTCTTTGTCCACAGGCCTGTCCGCGATGAGGTGGGCCACACGCCGCGACGGGGTGCCGAACCGGACGTAGGCTCACCCCCATGCGGCGTCGCGTGGGGATCATGGGCGGCACCTTCGACCCGGTGCACCACGGCCACCTCGTGGCCGCCAGCGAGGTGCAGGTCAGGTTCGGGCTGGACGAGGTCGTGTTCGTGCCGACCGGCCAACCCTGGCAGAAGACCGCACACGGGGTCAGCGCCGCCGAGGACCGCTACCTGATGACGGTCGTGGCGACCGCCTCCAACCCGAGGTTCTCCGTCAGCCGGGTCGACATCGACCGGGAGGGCGCCACCTACACCGTCGACACCCTGCGCGACCTGCGCGAACGCCACCCGGACGCCGAGCTGTTCTTCATCACCGGCGCCGACGCCCTGGAGCAGATCCTGTCCTGGCACCGGGTCGAGGAGCTGTTCACCCTCGCCCACTTCGTCGGCGTCACCCGCCCGGGTTACACCCTGGGCGACCAGCACCTGCCCAGCGGCTCGGTCACCCTGGTCGAGGTGCCGGCCATGGCGATCTCCTCCACCGACTGCCGCGCGCGGGTCGCCAAGGGCGAACCGGTCTGGTACCTGGTGCCCGACGGGGTCGTGCAGTACATCTCCAAGCGCGGCCTCTACGCCGATGGTGTCTGACCGGCAAGACCCCGTACCGGTGCTTCCCCGTCGGGCGCCGCGCGCACCCGGGTACCCTCGCCTGGTTGAGTCCCCAGCAGGATCCCGAGGAGAACTGTGACCGCGACGCCCGACGCCCGCGAGCTGGCCCTGGTAGCCGCCAACGCGGCTGCCGACAAGAAGGCCAGTGACGTGCTCGTCCTGGACGTCTCCGATCAGTTGGTGATCACCGACTGCTTCGTCATCGCCTCCGCGAGCAACGAGCGCCAGGTGAACGCGATCGTCGACGGCGTCGAGGAGAAGATGCGCGAGGCCGGGAGCAAGCCGGTCCGCCGCGAGGGCACCCGCGAGGGCCGCTGGGTCCTGCTGGACTTCGTCGACGTGGTGGTGCACGTCCAGCACGCCGAGGAGCGCACGTTCTACAGCCTGGAGCGGCTGTGGAAGGACTGCCCCCGGATCGAGTTCGACCCCGAGCCCCCGGCCGAGGACGGCGCCGAGTGACCCTGCGCAGGGTGGTGCTCTGGCGCCACGGGGAGACCGACTACAACGCCACCGGGCGGATGCAGGGTCACATCGACTCGCACCTGACCGAGACGGGCTGGAACCAGGCGCGGTTCGCCGTGCCCGGCCTGGCCCGGTTCTCCCCGGACGTCATCGTCGCCTCCGACCTGCGCCGCGCCACCGACACCGCCACCGTGTTCAGCGACGCCATCGGGGTGCCGCTGCGGCTGGACAAGCGCTTGCGCGAGACGAACCTCGGGCAGTGGCAGGGCCGCACCGGCGCCGACATCGACCTGGAGTGGCCCGGCGACCGGGCCCGCTGGCAGACCGACGCCACCTGGGCACCGCCGGACGGCGAGACCCGCGTCGAGGTCGCCGCCCGGGCCGTCGAGGTGGTCGCCGACCTCGACGAGGGCACCGACGAGACCGCGCTGCTGTGCGCGCACGGCGGCCTCATCACCGCGCTGACCGGGCGGATGCTGGGCCTGCCGGTGGAGAACTGGTCGCAGCTGGGCGGCATCAGCAACTGCCACTGGACCGTGCTGGCCCGCCGCCCGAACAGCGGCCCGACCTGGCGGCTGGTCGCGTACAACGCCGGGACGACCAGCTGAACCGCATGTCCCCGACCCTGCTCGTGTTCGGCGACTCGCTGTGCTTCCACGGGCCACGGGGACCGATGCCCGCCGACGACCCCCGGCTGTGGCCCAACCTGGCCGCCGCGGCGGTCGGCGGCCGCGCCGAGCTGTTCGCCGGGCTCGGCTGGACCGCCCGCGACGCCTACTGGTCGCTGACCGGCGACCCGCGCGTGTGGGCCGCGCTGCCCGACGTCGACGTGCTGGTCCTGGCCGTCGGCGGGATGGACACGCTGCCCTCGCCGCTGCCGACCTACCTGCGCCAGGGCATCCGCTACCTGCGCCCGGACGGCCTGCGCCGCCGCGTCCGGAGCGCCTACCTGGCCGCGCAACCGCACCTGGCCCGGCTCACCCGCGGGTGGCCGGTGGTGCTGCCCGTGGCCCAGACCGTGCGCTACCTGGACGACATTGTGGTCGCCGTGCGCGCCCTGCGCCCCACCCTGCCCGTCGTCATCGCCCTGCCCGGTGTCCACCGCGCCGCCTCGTACGGCTACGTCCACACCGCCCGCGACGCCGCCGTGGCGGCCATCGAGGCGTGGGCCGAGGAGTCCGGGGTGCCCGCCCTGGACCTGCGCGCCACCATCGGTGACCACGTCCTGGGCGGCCACGGCAACGTCGACGGCCTGCACTGGGGCTGGGAGGGGCACGCGCTGGCGGGCAAGGCGCTGGCGGAACTCATCGCCCCGCTGCTCGACCCGCGCACGAACCGCGTGTCGTAGGTTCCCGGCGGGGCGGCAACTAGGCTCCCGCCCCGTGCCGTTCGCCGTAGTCACCGACTCGACCGCGTACCTGCCGGAAGGCTTCGCCGACCGGCACGCCGTCCGCGTCGTGCCACTGCTGGTCCACCTCGACGGCCGCGAGTTCCGCGACGGCGTCGACCTCGGACCCGGTGAACTGGCCGAGGCGCTGGCCCGGCACCGCGCGGTCACCACGTCCCGGCCCAACCCGGACGAGTTCATCGCCGAGTACCGCTCGCTGCTGGACGCGGGCGCCGACGGCGTGCTGTCGGTCCACCTGTCCCGCGAGCTGTCGGGCACCTGGGAGTCGGCCCGGCTGGCGGCCGAGGAGGTCGGCTCGGACCGGGTGCGCGTGGTCGACTCCCGCACTACCGCGATGGGCCTGGGCTTCGCCGCGCTGCGGGCGGCGGAGGCGGCCGCCACGGGCGCCGGGGGAGCGGAGGTCGAGGCGGCGGCGGTGGCGGCGGCGGAGCACACCAGGAGCTTCTTCGTGGTGGAAACCCTCGACCACCTCCGCCGCGGCGGGCGCATCGGCGCCGCGGCGGCGCTGATGGGTTCGGCGCTGGCGGTCAAGCCGCTGCTGCACGTGCACGACGGTCGGATCGTGCCCCTGGAGAAGGTGCGCACGACCAGCAGGGCGCTGGGCAGGCTGGTCGACCTGGCGGTCGAGGCGGCGGGGGACGGCCGGGTCGAGCTGGCCGTGCACCACCTCGCCGCCCCCGACCGCGCCGCCGAGGTCGCCGCCCGCTTGGACGAGCGCGTCCCGAACTCCTCCGGGTGCGTGGTCTCGGAACTGGGGTCGGTGATCGGCGCCCACACCGGTCCCGGCGTCATCGGCGTCGTGGTCTGCCCCGGCCGCCTCTGACCAACCCTTCAGCGTCCCACCCGAAACCGACGTTTTTCCTTTTCCACAGGGGCATTCCGCCTGAGTTGTCCACATGGGTCGAATCCATCCACAGGCGACGAACACCCCTCGATTCCGCCTCGCCCCGCCCCTAGCGTCGATCTCATGACCGACCGCACCGCACGCACCGCGCAGATGGACACCGTCCTCACTCGGCTGGCCGCCGTGGCGGGCCGCCCCTGGGACGCCACCGCACCCGAGTCCCGCGAACAGCGGTGGCGCGGCACAAGCCAACGCCACCCCGATCCGCCACCCGGCCCCGGCACACCCCGGCCACCCCGCACCGATCCCCCTCCGACCCCCGGCGATCCCCGGCCCCGCACCACGAACCCCACCAACAGCGGTTCGCCCACGACTGCCGATCAACCCGACCCCGCCTCCCCACCTGACCCGCACGCCGCCGAACCCACCCAGGAGGAGCCCTTCGTCGTCGACCCCCAGACGCGGCCCGACCGCGAGCGCACGCCCCGGTGGTGGCACGACCACCCCGCCGCGGCCCTGCTCCGCCGCGTGACACCGCCCCGCCGCACGCCCATCGCCCTCGTCGTCGGCGCCCTGGCCCTGCTGGCCGTCGTCACCTACTGCACGCTCTCCACCAACCCGACCCCGGAACCGGCCCCCGACCTCGCCGCCGCCACCGTCGACCACTCCCCGCGCCCGTCGTCGACCGCCCCGCCCCAGGTCGTCATCGACGTCGTGGGCAAGGTCAACGCCCCGGGCGTGCGCACCCTGCCCACCGGTTCCCGGGTCCGCGACGCCCTCACCGCCGCGGGCGGCCCCACCCCCGACGCCGACCTGACCACCCTCAACCTCGCCCGCCCCCTGGTGGACGGCGAACAGGTCCGCGTCGGCCTGCCCGCTGCCGTCCCCGCCGCCGCCGACCCCCAGAACCCGCCCACCACCGCACCCGTCGACCTCAACACCGCCACCGTGCAACAACTCGACTCCCTGCCCGGCGTCGGAACCGTGACCGCCCAACGGATCCTCGACTGGCGCACCCGCCACGGCCGCTACTCCGACGTCGCCCAACTCCAGGAGGTCGACGGCATCGGTCCGGCCCGCTTCGCCAAACTGCGCGAACTGGTGACCGCCCGATGAGCGCATCGACACCACCACCCGCCCACCGCCCCACCCGAGTCGGTTCGACGCTTGGTTCCTGCCGCTTCCGTGGTGTGCTCACCACGGCAGGTGCCCGAATCCGGTGTCGGTGCGGACCAGCGCTCCCCGCCTGTGGCCCACACGGGTTCCTCGATCCGGCGGTTGATGTGCGAGCGGCTCGTTCACCCGGCCGAGCGTGCGGGCCCAGGTCTTGGGTGTCCCGTCCTGGACGGTCGCAGCGAGCATGTCCTGTGCGCCGCGTTTCGCGGGGAGCGGGTGACCGCCCGGTGAGTCCGTCGTGATCGGTGCCTGCCGGCTGACCGATGCCCCGGTCCGCCACGACTGGCGCCTGGTTCCCGGTGCGCTCGCGGTGTGGGCCGCCGCCCTGCTCGCGCTGCTCGTGCACTGGTCGTCCGCCCTGGTCATCGGCGCGGTGACCGTCGTGGTCGCCTGCCTCCTCCTCCGCACCGGGCGGCGTGCCTGGCCCCTGCTGGTCTCCGGGCTCGTCGCGGCCTGGCCCGTCCTGGCGGCCGTGCACGACGCGGCGACCCACCCCCTGCGCGAAGCAGCCGCCCGCCAGGTCTCCCGCGAGCTGGACCTGGTCGTCGCCGAGCGGCCGCGGCCGGTGCGATCGGCCGGATTCGGGGCCACCCCGACCGGCCCGCGGTCCGTGGTCGTCCCCGCCGACACCCCCGACGGTGCCAGGGTCGCGCTCCTCGCCCCGGTCCAGGCGTGGGCGGACGTCCTGCCCGGGCAACCGGTGCGGGCACGCGGCACCCTCGCACCCGCCGACCCCGGCACCCTGACCGTGGCCCTGCTGCGCGTGCGCGGTCCGCCGCTGTGGGCGGGGGAGGCGCCGGGCTGGCAGCGACTCGCCCGGGACCTGCGGGTCGGCCTGCGGGACGCGGCCGGGGTGCTCGACCCGGACTCGGCGGGACTGCTGCCCGCGCTGGTCGTCGGCGACACGGACGGCCTGCCCGACGTGGTCGAGGACGAGTTCCGGGTGGCGGGCATGTCCCACCTGCTGGCGGTCAGCGGCTCGAACCTGGCGATCATCTGCGTGGCCGTGCTGTTCCTCCTGCGGTTGCTGTGGTTCGGGCCGCGCGGGTCGGCGGCCGGGGCGTTGGCGGCGCTGGTCGGGTTCGTCGTCCTGGTCGGGCCGGAGCCGAGCGTGCTGCGGGCCGGGGTGATGGGCGCGGTCGGCCTGCTGGCGTTGGCGCTGGGCCGGGAGCGGTCGGCGATCCCGGCGCTGGCCGGGACGGTCCTGCTGCTGGTCGCGGTCGACCCGGGGTTGGCGGTGGCACCGGGGTTCGTCCTGTCGGTGTTGGCCACCGGGGCGCTGGTGCTGCTGGCACCGAGGTGGGTGGACCGGATGACCCGGCGGCGCGTGCCCAGGGTGGTGGCGGAGGCGTTGGCCGTCCCCGCCGCCGCCCACCTCGCCACGGCACCGGTGGTGGCCGGGCTGAACGGGCAGGTCAGCGTCGTCGCCGTGGTGGCCAACCTGGTGGCGGCGCCGGTGGTCGCGCCCGCAACCGTGTTCGGGGTGCTCGCCGCCGTGCTCGCGCCGCTGTGGACCTGGGCCGCGGTGTGGTGCGTGCGCCTGGCCGGGCCCGAGGTCGACTGGCTCGTCGCCGTGGCCCGGTGGGCGGCGGACGTGCCGGGAGCGGCGATCGACTGGCCCTCGGGGTGGTGGGGCGGGCTGGTGGCGGTGGTCGTCCTGCTGGTGCTCGTGGTGGCCCTGCGCGGCCGGGGGACCGTCGTCGCGGTCGGGTTGGTCGCCGTGCTGCTGGTGGTCGTGCCGGTCCGGGTGCTCGCCCCGGGGTGGCCGCCCGCCGGGTGGGCGGTGGTCGCCTGCGACGTCGGGCAGGGGGACGCGCTGGTGCTGGCCACCGACGAGCCGGGGCGGGCGGTGGTGGTGGACGCCGGACCGGAGGCGAGTCCGGTCGACGGCTGCCTCGACCGGTTGGGAGTGGACAGGGTGCCGCTGGTGGTGCTCAGCCACCTGCACGCCGACCACGTCGGCGGCCTCGCCGGGGTCCTCGCCGGACGCGCCGTCGGCGGGATCGCGGTCGGTGCGGGTCGTTCGCCCGCGTGGGCGTGGGACCAGGTCCGGCACGAGGCCGCCGACGCCGGGGTGCCGGTCGTGGGGCTGCTGCCCGGGCAGCGGCTGGGCTGGCCGGGCCTGACCCTGGACGTACTGGCACCACAGCGGAAGGAGGCAGGAAGGGCACCGGACGGCACGGAGATCAACAACCGTTCGGTCGTGCTGCGCGCGTCGACCCGCGCCGGGCGGGTGCTGCTGGCGGGTGACGTGGAACTGGGCGCCCAGGCGGAACTGCTGACCTCGGGAGTGGACCTGCGGGCGGAGGTGGTCAAGGTGCCGCACCACGGCTCCGGCTACACCGCCCCGGAGTTCCTCACCGCTGTCGGCGCCCGCATCGCCCTGCTCAGCGTCGGCGCGGACAACCGCTACGGCCACCCGAGCCCGCGCACGCTCGACGTCCTCACCCGCGGGCACACCCTGGTCGGGCGCACCGACCGCGACGGCGACAGCGCGGTGGTCGTCGACGCGGGGGTACCCGCCCTGATCGGTCGCGGTGGTGCCCGCTCACCGCCGAAGCCCTGAGCGGCGGCGAACCGGGACAGGCGGGTGGTGCGAAGACCGGTGCCGCCGTGGGATCACGGCGGCACCGGTCGGTCGGGGCGTGGCTCGCGGTGGCCGCGAGCCGGGTGGCTCAGTAGCCGAGGACCTCGCGGACGGCGGCGGCCGACGGCGGGATCGTGGCCTTGGGGCCGATCTGGTCCTGGACCGCGTCCAGGGTCTTGAGGCCGTCGCCGGTGATGAGCAGGACGGTCTCGGCGTCGGGGTCGATCTTGCCCGCCGCGATGAGCTTCCTGGCCGTGGCGACGGTGACCCCGCCCGCGGTCTCGGCGAAGATGCCCTCGGTGCGGGCCAGCAGGCGGATGCCCTCGACGACCTCGGCGTCGGTGACGTCCTCGACCGCGCCACCGGTGCGGCGGACGGCGTCGAGCACGTACGGGCCGTCGGCGGGGGCGCCGATGGCCAGGGAGCGGGCGATGGTGTCCGGCTTGACCGGGCGCACCACGTCGTGGCCGCCCTTGAACGCCGTCGACACCGGCGAGCAGCCGGTGGCCTGGGCGCCGAACACCTTGTACGGGGTGGCCTCGACCAGGCCCAGCTCGCCGAACTCGCGGAACGCCTTGTCGACCTTGGTCAACTGGGAGCCGGAGGCGACCGGGATCACGATCTGCTCGGGCAGCCGCCAGCCGAGCTGCTCGGCCACCTCGTAGCCCAGGGTCTTGGAGCCCTCGGCGTAGTACGGGCGGACGTTGACGTTCACGAACGCCCAGTCCTCGTGCTCGGCGGCCAGTTCGGTGGCCAGCCGGTTCACGTCGTCGTAGTTGCCGTCGACGGCGATCAGGGCGCCGTCGTAGACCGCGGTGGTGAGGATCTTCGCCCGCTCCAGGTTGGAGGGGATCAGCACGACCGACTCCCAGCCCGCCCGCGCCGCGGCGGCGGCGACGGCGTTGGCCAGGTTGCCGGTCGACGGACAGGCCAGCACCCGGAAGCCGAGTTCGCGGGCGGCGGCGAGCGCCACGGCGACGACCCGGTCCTTGAAGGAGTGCGTGGGGTTGCCGGTGTCGTCCTTGACCCACAGCGACTTCAGGCCCAGGGCGGCGCCGAGCCGGTCGGCCTTGACCAGGCGGGTCATGCCGGGCTCGGTGTTGGGGTGCTCCCGCACGTCCGACGGCACGGGGAGCAGGCCGCGGTAGCGCCAGATCGACTGGGGCCCGGCCTCGATGCTCTCCCGGGTGATGTTCCCGAAGTCGTAGGAGACCTCGAGGGGGCCGAAGCACTCGGCGCAGGCGAACTCAGCGGCAAGCGGGATGCGGTGGCCGCACTCCCGGCACGACAGGGCGCGGGCGGGGCCGAGGTCGAAGGCGCCGGTGGTGGCGGCCTGCTGGATGTCGACGGTCGATGTCATCGAGGACACTCCTCATCTCTCCCGCGTGGCGGGTCGGAATTGGCACCGTGGCCCGCCGACCTCCCGGCCGCTGATTCGTCGCGGTGGAAAGTGGTGGGTGCCGGTTGCCGGGGCTTCGTCGGGCCGTTCCCTCTGCCCCTCTGGATGAGCGGTATTCAGTTGTCTGGCGCACACAAGGACCGAGGTTGCCCCCGGCACGCCCGCAACGCTACGGCAACAAACGCGCCGTCGGCCAATCCCCTTTCCAGAATCCGAGAGCGCCCCCCGCCGCGTCTGCGCAATCCTGAGCGCCGCCGCCGTGGCAGGATTGCCCGGGTGAGTTCCCCCTCGGTCACGCCCGCGCCGCTGCAACTCGTGCTCGGCGAGGAGGAGTTGCTGGTCGAACGGGCGGTGCGCGCGGCGCTGGAGACCGCCCGGCTCGCCGACGCCTCGGCTGACCTCACCCGGATCCGGGTGTCCGAACTCACAGCCCCTGAGCTGGCCGAACTGGTCAGCCCCTCGCTGTTCGCCGAGGGCAGGGTCATCGTCCTCGACGCCGCGCACGAGGCCACCCAGGACATTGCCGCCCTGGTCACCTCCTACGCCAAGCAGCCTGCCGAGGGCATCGTGCTGGCGGTCGTGCACAACGGCGGCGGCCGCAAGCCGGGCAAGGACATCGTCGCGGCGATGCGCAAGGCGGGTGCGGTGGTCACCGAGTGCGCCAAAATCACCAAGGCTCCCGAGCGGGAGAACTTCGTCCGCAACGAGATCCGCCAGGCGGGCGGCAAGACCGATCCGGCCGCCGTCGCCGCGCTGATCGATTCGGTCGGCTCCGACCTGCGCGAACTCGCCGCCGCCGCCCAGCAGCTGGTCGCCGACACCGCCGGGGCGGTCACCGAGGAGGCCGTCCGCCGCTACCACCGCGGCCGCGCCGACGTCACCGGCTTCGCCGTCGCCGAGAAGGCCGTCACCGGCGACACCGCGGGCGCCCTGGAGGCCCTGCGCTGGGCCATGCAGACCGGTGTCCCGCACGTCCTAGTGGCCGACGCCCTCGCCGACGCGGTCCGCACGGTCGCCAGGGTCGCGGGCGCGGGCCGCGCCGACCCGTTCCGGCTGGCGGGCGAACTCGGCATGCCCGCCTGGAAGGTCAAGAAGGCGCTGGCCCAGGCCCGCGGCTGGAAACCGCGCGCCCTCGGCGAGGCCATCCAGATCACCGCCCGGGTCAACGCCGACGTCAAGGGCATGGCCGCCGACGCCGACTACGCCCTGGAGCGCGCCGTCCTCGGGATCGCCCGCGCTCAGCGCTCCGACCACTGACCCGCGCCCGCACCGGGTTTGCCGCCCACTGGACCGCGCCCGCGCTCGACGTGCTGATCACCGTCCCGCGCCCGTGTTGCGCCTGTTGATCACCGGCCTGCGCCCGTGTTCGGCCTGCCGGTCACCGTCCCGCGCCCGGCGTTCCGATCTGTGCGCTCAGCACCGGGGCTGGCGGGCACCGGTCCGCGCCCGGCGCTCCGAGCGCCTGCCACTCGTCGGAGTCCCGCGCGGACCGCAGGTCAGTCGGGCGTGGCAGCAGGTGGCGCACTTGCCTTGTACGGGACCGGCTTCCTCGGTCTGCGGTGCAGGTGGTCACCGCCGCGCCTGTGGACAACTGCCGTCACTCTCCGAGAACTGTCGGACCCCTTCGGTAATGTGGAATTCGGGGGTCCCCCCGGGCTGTGGATGGACGGGGGCGGGGAGTCGGGGGAGCGGCTAGCGTTGGTGGGTCAGGGGTTGGGGCCGCGGCTGGCGAGGATCTCGTCGCGGCGGGTGAGGCGGTGGCGGCGGCGGATCTCGGCTTCGCGGAGGCGGCGTTCGTCCTCCGGGGTCTCCGGGAGCAGGGGCGGGACCTCGCGGGGGTTGCCGTGGGCGTCCACGGCGACGAAGACCAAGTAGGCCGTGGCGACGCGGGTGGGGGCGACCCCGGCGCGGTCCCAGGGTTCGGCGACGACCCGCACGCCGACCTCCATGGAGGAGCGGCCCGCCCAGTTCACCTGGGCGTGCGCGTGGACCAGGTCGCCCACCCGGACCGGGTGCAGGAAGGTCATGCCGTCCATGGCCGCGGTGACCGCGGGGCCGCCGGAGTGCCGCTGCGCGACCGCGCCCGCCGCGTCGTCGACCAGCTTCATGACCACGCCGCCGTGCACGGTGCCCAGCAGGTTGGTGTCCACCGCGGTCATGATGTGCGACAGCGACGTGCGGGCGGCGGACGGCGGCTTGGGGTCCATGCACCCGAGTGTGCAAGAACGACAGCGGCGCCGCCCACCCGGGGGTGGACGGCGCCGCCGCGGAACTGGCTTCGGTCAGCCGATCTTGTTGGCGCGCTGCGCCATGGCCGACTTCTTGTTCGCGGCCTGGTTGGCGTGGATGACGCCCTTGCCCGCGGCCTTGTCCAGCGCGCGGCTGGCGGACTTGAGCAGCTCCTGCGCCTTGGCGGCGTCCCCGGCGTCGGCGGCCTCGCGGAACTTGCGGATCGCGGTCTTCACCGAGGACTTGACCGACTTGTTGCGCAGCCGGGCCTTCTCGTTGGTCTTGATGCGCTTCATCTGGGACTTGATGTTGGCCATGGCGGCTCTCCTCAGTGTCGTACCCGGGTGACGCGCCGTGCTGTGGAACGGTGGCCCCGCTGAGCGGGTCTCCTCCTGGGCGGAGTGCCGCACGGGCGCGTCGAACGAGAAGGGTAACAGCCGGTCACGGGTTGTCCGGCGGCGGCTCCGCCGGGGGCTGCTTCGGCGGTCGCCCGCGCCTGGGTGGGCCGCTCGTGCCTCCGGGGAGCCTGCCCGCCTCGGCCAGGGCCCGGCGCAGCAGGAACTCGATTTGCGCGTTGGTGCTGCGCAGCTCGTCGTTCGCCCAGCGGGCCACCGCGTCGTGGACGGCGGGGTCGAGGCGGAGGAGGACCTTCTTGCGTTCGGCCACGGCGCGTCAGTGGTAGAGGGACCCGGCGTTCACCACGGGGCTGGCCTCCCGGTCGCTGCACAGCACCACCAGCAGGTTGCTCACCATCGCCGCCTTGCGCTCCTCGTCCAGGTCCACCACCTCGCGGGCCGCGAGCCGGTCGAGTGCGGATTCCACCATGCCCACCGCGCCCTCGACGATCCGCTGCCGCGCAGCGACCACCGCGCCCGCCTGCTGGCGGCGCAGCATCGCCCCGGCGATCTCGGCGGCGTAGGCGAGGTGGGTGATCCGGGACTCGATGACCCCGACCCCGGCCGCCTCCACCCTGGCGGCGATCTCCGCGCAGAGCCGCTGGGTGATCTCGTCGGCGTTCTCGCGCAGGGACAGGCCGTTCTCGTGGGAGTCGTACGGGTAGGTGGTGGCGATGTGCCGCACGGCGGTCTCGGTCTGGGTGATGACGAAGGCGAGGAAGTCGTCCACTTCGAACACCGCCCGCGCGGTGTCCTGCACCTGCCAGACGACCACCGCGGCGATCTCGATCGGGTTGCCGTCGGCGTCGTTGACCTTCATGACGGCCGTCTCGTGGTTGCGGATGCGGGTGGAGACCTTCTGCCGGGTGGTGAACGGGTTCACCCACCGCAGCCCGTCGAGCCGCACGGTCCCGGTGTAGCGGCCCAGGAACTGCAGGACGCGCGCCTCGCCGGGGGCGACCATCGTCAGCCCGCCGCCGACCAGGCCCGCGCCGACCACGGCCAGCACGCCGACGGCGAGGGAGGCGATCGCCGGACCGCGCCCCAGGCCGACCAGCTCCGCCAGGCCTGCCACGCCGACGACGACCAGCGCCACCCCCGCCAGGCCGCCGACGACCGCCACCGCCAGCAGCGGCAACCCGGCGACGCCGAACGCGACCCGTTCCCGCACGTGCGGGGCGGGCAGTGCCGGTCGATCGATGTCCACGCTCATGACTCCCCCTCGGCTGAGGCTTTTTCCTAGCAAAGTGATATCACTTTTTCGACGGGAGGGCCAGGACGGGGTGTTCGGTGGAGTGTGGGACCGGCTGCGGGTACCGCCGGGGAACGTGTGCGTTCCCGGTCCGTCCGGTGCGGAGTGGACGGTCGGGGTCGGTTCGGCAGACGGCGTCGCGGGGCGTCGACCGAACCGCGGGTGCCCTGCGGCGCCCGCGTCAGCTCACCAGCCGCAACGGGCGCGCAGCGTGGCCGCCACCACGTCGAAGCGGTCTTCCTCCAGGACGGCGCCCTCGCGGCGGATGTCGCCCTCGCCCAGTTCGAAGAGGCGGTCCAGGCGCACGTAGGACACCCTGCCGTCGCGGTCCCAGCGGCCGCTGCCCAGCTCCAGCCAGTCGTCGCGCTCGTTGTCGTGCGGCGCCTTGCTGGAGAGCATCAGCGCGCGCAGGGTGCCGCCGCCCCGGCCGATCACCAGCAGCGGACGGTCCTTGCCGCGCTCGGGGTCGTCCTCGTAGGGCACCCAGGCCCAGACGATCTCCCCGGGATCGGCGTTGCCGTCGGCGTCGGGGGAGTAGGCGAGCGACTCGGGGCGGTCGTGCGCGGGCGCCTGCCACACCGCGCCGCGGGCGGGGCGGGGGTCGTCGGTGGAAGTCACGGAGGGTGACCTTAGTCGCGGATGGCCGCGCGGACCGGTAAGACGGTCAGCGTGGAGTTTCTCAGCAGTCGAGTCCTCATCCGCCCCGCCGACCGCGAGCGGTCCCTGGCCTTCTACCGCGACGCCCTCGGCCTCGCCACCTTCCGCGAGTTCCCCGGCGGCACGGTCTTCTTCCTGGGCGGTGGCTTCCTGGAGGTGTCCGGGGAGGGGGCGGGTGGGTCGGCCGGGGTCGCCCTGTGGTTGCAGGTGCGCGACCTCGCCGCGACCGTCGAGGAGCTGCGCGGCCGCGGCGCCCCGATCGACCGCGAGCCCCGGCTCGAACCGTGGGGCCTGCGCGAGGCCTGGACGTCCGACCCCGACGGCACCCGCATCCACCTGGTGCAGGTCCCCGCCGACCACCCCATGCGCCGCGACACCCGCTAGCGCCCGAACCAGTCCCACGGCTGGTCCGGCCCGATCCGCATCCCGTCCGCGATGCGGACCAGGTCGGTGTCCGCCACGCCGCCCCTGATCTGCAGCCACCGGCCGTCGGCGAGCCGCGCGGTCAGGGCCCGATCGCTCACGTAGGGAACCTCGGGGGTGATCGAGCCGGGCAGGCCGCGCACGGTGACCTCGGTCCGCTCGCCGTGCAGGACGGGGGAGTCCCGGGTGATGACGGCGGTGACCGGGCGTTCGTCGAAGCCCGCGGTGACGGAGGTGAGGTAGACCGCCTCGTCGCGCATCGAGCCGCGCGTGCCGGGGCCCACCTGGACCATGCCGCGCATGAGGTCGTCCGGGAGCCAACCGAACTGGGCCGGGACCGTCAGCCCGGCCCCCGGGTCCGCCACGACCGACGCCGCGGCGGTCCTGGCCACCAGGAGTGCGTCCGGCACGTCCCCGAGCACCACCAGTGTCAACTCGTAGTCGGGCCTGGGCCGCCAGGTGATCCGGGGGCGGCCCTGCGGGATGTCCTCCACCGGCGCGGTCACGGGATCGGTGGCGGCGGTCGCGGACGGCTCCACCTCCCGGCCGCCCAGGACGATCCACTTCGTGTCGTTCAGCCAGGTGCGCGACCAGCTCCCCTCGGCCAGGTCGACCATCCGGTGCCCCTCGGCGAACCCGGGGGGCAGGACCGTCGGTCGGTATTCCATGTCCACCGCCAGGGTGGGCGCGTCCGGCGGGACGTAAGCCGCGGGCAGCACAGCCTCCGGCCGGGACCACACGCCGAAGCCCAGCACGACGGCCACCACGGCCGCCGCCACCGCGGGGATCGCCCACTGACGTGGGCCCCGCCGGGGGGTGAGCGCGGCCCGCAGGCCCGCCACGTCCGGTGCGCGGTCGGCCTGCTCCTCGAACACGGCCCTGATCAGGTCTGTCATCGCGCACCTCCTGGTGTCCCGGCGAACTCGTCCACGCGCAGCGCCGCCAGCGCCCGGGACGCGTGGCTGCGGACGGTCCCGGGGCGGGACCCCAGGACCTCGGCGATCTCCGCGTCGGTGAGCCCGCTGTAGTACCTCAGGGCCAGGACCGCCCGCTGTTTCGGCGGCAGCGCTCTGATCCGGCCGAGCATCTCCTCGCGTTCGCCGTAGTCCGGGTCCCCCACGGCGGGGGAGAGCCCCGCCAGCACCTCCGGGCCCGCCGGGAGGTCGCCGAACGACTTCCGCCTGCGCAGGCTGAGGTATTCGTTGACCACCATCTTGCGCAGGTACCCGTCCGGCGCCCCCGCCGAGACGATCCGTGACCAGCGGCGTTGTGCCCGCAGCAGCACCTCTTGCACGATGTCCTCCGCGAGGTGCGGATCGCAGGTGAGCGCGGTGGCGAAGCGCAGCAGCGCCCGCCCCCGGCTGTCCACGAACTCCTCGATCGTCACGGCGCGTCCCCCGTCTCCCAGTGCACATCACACGCGGTGGAGCCCCTGATGTGTTGAGCGAGTAGTGCGAAATGACCTCCGGTTGGGTGAAGATGCCGGGATGGAGCGTTCAGCGACAGCCGTGACAGCCGCCCGGCCCAAGCGCGGGGCCCGGGACACCGGGCCCGACCTCGGCGGGTTGTTCGAGGGTTACCTCGACCCGCGGCGCCCGCACGCCGGGGCCTACGACGAGATGTTCGCCCAGGACGACGCCGCCGTGCGCCAGGCCTACCGGCGGCTGCACGAGCAGTTGGCCGCCTCCCAGCCCGGTGACCTGACCGCCCGCTCCGAGGCCCTCGACCGGGCGCTGGTCGACCAGGGCATCACGTTCTCGCTGTCCGGGCAGGAGCGGCCGTTCCCGCTGGACCTGGTGCCCAGGGTCATCACCGCGCAGGAGTGGTCGCGGTTGGAGAAGGGCATCGTGCAGCGGGTCAGGGCGCTGGAGATGTTCCTCGCCGACATCTACGGCGACCAGCAGATCATCCGCGACGGTGTGCTCCCGCGCAGGCTGATCACCTCCTGCGACCACTTCCACCGCTCCGCCGCCGGGGTGCTGCCGCCCAACGGCGTGCGCATCCACGTGTCCGGCATCGACGTGGTCCGCGACGAGGAGGGCACGTTCCGCGTCCTGGAGGACAACCTGCGCAACCCCTCCGGCGTGTCCTACGTGATGGAGAACCGGCGCACCATGGCCCGGGTGTTCCCCGACCTGTTCGCCAAGCACCGGGTGCGCGCGGTGGGCGACTACGCCGTGCACCTGCTGCGGTCGCTGCGCGCGGCGGCGGCGGCGAACGTGGCGGACCCGAACGTCGTCGTGCTGACCCCGGGGGTGCACAACTCCGCCTACTTCGAGCACTCGCTGCTGGCCAGGCAGATGGGGGTCGAGCTGGTCGAGGGGCGCGACCTGTTCTGCCGCGACAACGTCATCTACCTGCGCACCACCGAGGGCGAGCGGCAGGTCGACGTCATCTACCGGCGCATCGACGACGACTACCTGGACCCGGTGCAGTTCCGGCCGGACTCGGTGCTGGGCGTGGCGGGCATCCTCAACGCCGCCCGCGCGGGCAACGTCGTCATCGCCAACGCCGTCGGCAACGGGGTGGGCGACGACAAGCTCGTCTACACCTACCTGCCCGAAATCCTGGAGTACTACCTGGGCGAGTCCCCGCTGCTGCCCAATGTGGACACGTTCCGCTGCTGGCTGCCGCAGGAGCAGGAGCAGGTGCTCGACCGCATCGACCAGCTCGTGGTCAAGCCGGTGGAGGGGTCCGGCGGCTACGGCATCGTCTTCGGGCCCGACTCCAACCCCAAGGAGTTGAACGCCCTGCGCAAGAAGATCCGGGCGCACCCGCGCGGGTGGATCGCCCAACCCGTGGTGCAGTTGTCGACCGTGCCCACGAAGGTCGGCCAGCGGCTCAAGCCGCGCCACGTGGACCTGCGCCCGTTCGCGGTCAACGACGGCAAGTCCGTCTTCGTGCTCCCCGGCGGCCTGACCAGGGTGGCCCTGCCGGAGGGTTCGCTGGTGGTGAACTCCTCGCAGGGCGGCGGCTCCAAGGACACCTGGGTGCTGGCCGCCCGTTCGTCCACCGCGGACGCCGAACTCAGCGGTCAGGGGCTCGTCGGGGTCGCCGCGCTCGACGAGTTCGCCCCGGAGCAGGGGCCGGAGCTGACCTCCGCGCAGCAACAGCAGCAGTGATCGCTTAACGTGGCCGTCACGACCAGCGGCTAAACAGGTGCGGACCGCGCACGTCACGGCGAGGAGGCAGGGATGCTCGCACGCAACGCTGAGTCGCTCTACTGGATCGGCAGGTACGTCGAGCGCGCCGACGACACCGCCCGCATCCTCGACGTGTCCGTCCACCACCTGCTGGAGGACGCGACCGTCGACGCCGACGCCACCAGCCGCCAGCTGCTGGCCGTGCTGGGCATGACCCCGCCGGAGGGCACCGAGCTGGAGATGCGCTCGCTGACCGACCTGGTCGCGTTCTCCCGGGAGCACGCCGGGTCGATCGTGTCCTCGGTCTCCAGCGCCCGGGAGAACACCCGCGTCGCCCGCGAGGTGGTCTCCACGGAGCTGTGGGAGTGCATCAACGCGATGTGGAACGCCCTGCCCGAGCGGCAGCGGGCGTCCCGGCGCACCGGCCCGCACTCGTTCTTCGCCTTCGTCGAGGAGCGGGCGGCGATGTTCGCCGGGCTGGCCGACTCCACGATGTCGCGCGACGACGGCTGGCGGTTCCTCGTCCTGGGCCGTTCGGTGGAACGCGTGGACATGATCGTCCGGCTGCTGATGTCGCGGGTGGGCGACAAGCCGTCGTCCCCGGGGTGGGTCACCGTGCTGCGCTCCGCGGGCGCCCACGACACCTACCTGCGCACCTACCGCGGCGCCCTCGACGCCCGCCGGGTGGTGCAGTTCCTGCTGCTCGACCGGCTGTTCCCGCGCTCGGTGTTCCACGCGCTGAGCCAGGCCGAGCGCTGCCTGGAGCACCTCGACAACCGCCCGACCAACCGGGTCGGCTCCAAGGCCGAGGCCATCCGGCTGCTCGGCAAGGCGCGCAGCGACCTGGAGTTCCTGCGCCCGGACGAGCTGCTGGAGAACCTGACCGACCGGCTGGCCCAGCTCCAGGAGACCGTCCGCGAGGTCGGCGAGGCCGTGTCGCAGCAGTACTTCCACTCCGTACCGTGGGTGGCCTGGACGAACGCGGAGGTGAGCCTGTGACCGCGGCGAGCACGACCCCGTCGACGACGGACACGACGGGGTCCAACGGCACCGGGACCTGGCGGTTGCGGGTGGTCCACACCACCGGCTACCGCTACCAGGCCCCGGTCGTGCAGTCGTTCAACGAGGCCCGCCTCACCCCGCGCAGCGACCGGTGGCAGAACCTGGTGGTGACCCGGATCGAGACCACCCCGCCCACCCGGTCGTTCCGCTACACCGACTACTGGGGCACCGAGGTCACCGCCTTCGACCTGCACGCCCCGCACACCGAGCTCAAGATCGTCGCGTCCTCGGTGGTGGAGACCGGCGAGACGGTGCTGCCGCTCGACGGCGCCACCTGGGCAGACCTGCGCGCGGACCGGCTGGTCGACCGCTACGGCGAGTACCTGGAGTGGACCCGGTACGTGCCCCGGCACAAGGAGCTGGGCCAGTTGGCCCGCGAGCTGCGCAAGGGCCGCAAGCCGCACGAGACCGTGCTGGCCATCGCCGAGCTGGTGCACGACCGGCTCACCTACAGGCGCGGCACCACCGGGGTGCACAGCTCCGCCGTCGACGCCTGGGAGGCCCGCGAGGGCGTCTGCCAGGACTACGCGCACCTGACCCTGGCCATGCTGCGCGCGGTGGGCATCCCGTCGCGGTACGTCTCCGGCTACCTGCACACCAAGCCCGACGGCGTGGTGGGGGAGACGGTGGTGGGGGAGTCGCACGCCTGGGTGGAGGCCTGGACCGGGGGTTGGTGGGGGTTCGACCCGACCAACGACATCGAGATCAGCCCCCGCCACATCTGGGTCGCCACCGGCCGCGACTACGCCGACGTGTCCCCGGTGAAGGGCACCTACAGCGGCGGTCCGGCGGCGGCGATCGAGGTCTCGGTGGAGGTGACCCGGCTGGCGTGAGAGCCCCACGGCCCGGCATGGGACGATGGGGTGTACCCGGAGACCATGCGAGGACCTTGAGTGGCTACGTTCGCTGACACGACCTTCACCGCGCCGGAGCGCATCCGGAACTTCTGCATCATCGCCCACATCGACCACGGCAAGTCGACCCTGGCCGACCGGATGCTGCAGATCACCGGTGTCGTCGAGGCGCGGGCCATGCGCGCGCAGTACCTCGACCGGATGGACATCGAGCGCGAGCGCGGCATCACCATCAAGGCGCAGAACGTCCGCCTGCCCTGGGTGGTCGACGGCGACGAGCACGTCCTGCACATGATCGACACCCCCGGGCACGTCGACTTCACCTACGAGGTGTCCCGGGCGCTGGACGCCTGCGAGGGCGCGATCCTGCTGGTCGACGCCGCGCAGGGGATCGAGGCGCAGACGCTGGCCAACCTCTACATGGCCCTCGACCGCGACCTGACCATCATCCCGGTGCTCAACAAGATCGACCTGCCCGCGGCCGACCCGGACAAGTACGCCGCGGAGATCGCGCACATCATCGGCTGCGAGCCCGACGACGTGCTGCGCGTGTCGGCCAAGACCGGCGTGGGGGTGCGCGAGCTGCTCGACAAGGTGGTCGAGCAGGTGCCCGCCCCGGTCGGCGACGCCGACGCCCCCGCCCGGGCGATGATCTTCGACTCGGTCTACGACACCTACCGCGGCGTGGTCACCTACATCCGCGTGGTCGACGGCAAGATCACCCCGCGCGAGCGGATCCGGATGATGTCCACCAACGCCACGCACGAGCTGCTGGAGGTGGGCATCATCTCCCCGGAGCCCAAGCCCAGCAGCGGCCTCGGCGTCGGCGAGGTGGGCTACCTGATCACCGGCGTGAAGGACGTCCGCCAGTCCAGGGTCGGCGACACGGTGACCTCCGAGCGCAAGGGCGCCACCGACGCCCTCGCCGGTTACCGGGAACCGCAGCCGATGGTCTACTCCGGGCTCTACCCGGTGGACGGCTCGGACTACCCGGACCTGCGCGAGGCGCTCGACAAGCTCCAGCTCAACGACGCCGCGCTCACCTACGAGCCGGAGACCTCCGCGGCGCTGGGCTTCGGCTTCCGCTGCGGCTTCCTCGGCCTGCTGCACCTGGAGATCACCCGCGACCGGCTCGAGCGCGAGTTCGGCCTCGACCTGATCTCCACCGCGCCCAACGTGGTGTACCGGGTGGTGCTCGACGACGGCAAGGAGCTGGTGGTCACCAACCCGTCGGACTGGCCGGTCGGCAAGATCGCCGAGGTCTTCGAGCCGGTCGCCAAGTGCACGGTCATCGCCCCGAGCGACTTCGTCGGCACGATCATGGAGCTGTGCCAGGGCAAGCGCGGCCAGCTCGGCGGCATGGACTACCTGTCCGAGGACCGCGTCGAGCTGCGCTACACCATCCCGCTCGGCGAGATCATCTTCGACTTCTTCGACTCGCTCAAGTCGCGCACCCGCGGCTACGCCTCGCTGGACTACGAGGAGTCCGGCGAGCAGGCATCCGAGCTGGTCAAGGTCGACATCCTGCTGCAGGGCGAGGCGGTGGACGCGTTCAGCGCGATCGTGCACCGCGACTCGGCCTACGGCTACGGCACCCGGATGACCACCAAGCTGCGCGAGCTGATCCCGCGCCAGCAGTTCGAGGTCCCGATCCAGGCCGCGATCGGCGCCCGCGTGATCGCCCGCGAGACCATCCGCGCCATCCGCAAGGACGTGCTCGCCAAGTGCTACGGCGGTGACATCAGCCGCAAGCGCAAGCTGCTGGAGAAGCAGAAGGAGGGTAAGAAGCGGATGAAGATGGTCGGCCGCGTCGAGGTCCCCCAGGAGGCGTTCGTCGCCGCGCTGTCCACCGACGAGCCCACCGGCAAGGGCAAGAAGTGAGCCGGTGGGGAGGCCCGGTCTCGGGCCTCCCCACCCGGTTCAGTTGAACTTGTAGTCGATGGTGAAGTGGTGGGTGTCGCCCACCATGGTGATCACCATCTCGCCGGTCAGGCCGGTCAGCTCACCGGTCGCCGAGTCGGCCACCACGGTGATGTCCATCCCCTGGCGCTCCGGGCTGGCCGTGGCGCTGTGCTGGAGCACGAACGTGCCGCTGCGCCCGTGCAGGGTGCCGGTGATCCGCTCCACGGCGACGTAGGACTGCGAGCCCGCGACCGGGGTCTGCACGGTGAACATGGTGACGACGCTGGTGCCGGTCAGGTCGCCGGTGTAGCTCTTGCGGGCGGTGTTGCGGCCGATGACGGTGCCGTGCTGCTCGTCGCTCTCCTCCGGGCGCCACTCGTCGATGTCGAAGGTTCCGGTCGCCTGCTCGCTCATGTGGGGTCCTCTCCGCGGCTGCTGGTGCGGATTCTGGACCGCCGCGGCGGTCCGGGAGGAGCCACTTTTGCGCATTCCGCGCGGCCTGTGGACAACCGTTGGACAGCATCGGCCCCGTCCGGGATTCTTGGTCGCGGAAAGGGGAATCCGATGTCCACACCGCTCGACCGCCTCCGCGAAGTCTGCCTGGCACTGCCCGGCACCACCGAGAAGATGAGCCACGGCTCCCCGTCGTGGTTCGTGAAGAAGATGTTCGCCTCCCACACCTTCACCGACGACCGCCACCACGGTGACGGGCGGGAGTCGCTGTGGTGCGCGGCCCCGCCCGGGGCGCAGGAGGAGGTGGTCGGCCAGGAGCCGGACCGCTTCTACCGCCCGCCTTACGTCGGCCACCGCGGCTGGCTCGGGGTGTACCTCGACGGCCCGGTGGACTGGGACGAGTTATCGGAGGTCTTGGAGGAGGCGTACCGGGTGGTGGCGCCGAAGAAGCTCATCGCCGAACTGGAGGCCCGGCCCTAGACCGCGCGGCCGTTGAGGTGGGCGAGGGCGGTGGAGTACTTGGCGCGCAGGCGTTCGCGGGTCGGTTCGTCCACACGGGCCAATCGTGCGGGGGAGGAGTTGTCGGCGATGTCGGCGCGCTTCACGGCGAGGGCGAGCGGGTTGGCGGCGACCCGGTCGAGGTAGTCGGGCTGGGACTCGCCCGGTCGCTTGCTGATGGCCTCGACGGCGGCGACCACCTCCGGCGGGCAGCCCGCGGCCAGCAGGTCGTCCGGGGTGACCGGGGTGTCCTCGACGACGTCGTGCAGCGCGGCGGTCATCTTCTCGTGCTCGCCCTCGACCGCGGCCAGCACGCGCAGCGGGTGGCCGATGTAGGGCATGCCGGACTTGTCGACCTGGCCCGCGTGGGCGTCCCTGGCGATCCGGATCGCGTCGTCCACGGTGAACATGGTGAGAACTCTAGAACCGACAGGTGGGGATCGGTACGGTCTCCGCCCTGGGATTGGGGGACCTGTGGAGGACGAAGCACCCTGGGGGATCGGCGCCTGGCAGTTCCTCTGGCTGTACTGGATCGCGTTCGCATTGGCGCTGGTCGCGGTCCTGGCCGCCGCGGCCTACCTCCGGCGGGAGGCGGCGGCGGGCGACGCCGACACCCGGCCGTTGGGCCACTACCACCTCGCCTGGCTCGCCGGTGGCGCACCGCGGGTGGAGGAGGTCGTGATCGCGGTGCTGCTGGCGTCGGGCCGGGCAGGCATCGACGACCGCGGCGTGCTGGCGCCGGTGCCGGGCGCCGAGCCGTCCGACCCGGTGGAGCACTGGCTGTTCCGGTCCATCGGCACGGGCCGGACGCTGCGCGGCGCGGGCTCGCTGCGGTTCGGGGACAGCCAGGTGGGCCGGGAGCTGGTCGGCGACCTCACCCGGCGCGGATACCTGCGCCGCGGTGGCGCCGAGTCCCCCGGCTACCAGGGGCACTGGTTGCTCGGCGTGGTCTTGGGTGTCGGGGTGGCGCGGCTGTTCGCCGAGCTGGACTGGCAGTGGCAGGTCGGCCTCCTGTCGATCAGCCTGGTGCTCAGCGGGGCAGGCTGGCTCGCGGTCGCGTTCGCCCTGCGGGCGGGGGAGGACCGGCCGTCGGACCGGGGGCGGGCCGCGCTCGCCGCGGTGTCGGTGCGGGTGGCCCAGGTCGAGGACCTGCGGGCCCAGCCCGACTGGCTGCCCGCCGCGGTGGCGGTCGAGGGCATCGCGGCATACCCGGACCCGGAGGTCGCGGAGCTGGTCGCTGCGCACACCCGACCGGGACCCCTGACTTGGCCGTCGAACGCAACCGGGAGGTGATGCGGATCGTCTGATGTGGAAAGCGCCGCCGGTCGCCGCCCGGAGGGGACGGCGGTCGCGCGAATCGGCAGGAGGTCCGATGGAACCGTGGGGCATGACCGGACCGGAGTTCCTCTCCGCGTACTGGGTGGCGGTGCTGACCGCCTTCGTGATCGCGGTGGTGGCCGCGGTCGTCGGCCGGTCCGGTTCGGGGGGCAGCGGGCCCGACACCGGGCGGCTGGACGAGTACCAGCTCGCCTGGCTGGCGGGTGGGCCGGTGCGGGTCGAGCAGACCGCGATCGCGGGCCTGGTTTCCCGGGGCGTCGTGCGGGTCAGCCGCTCCGGGGTGGTCACCCCCAACCGCGGCGCGACGCAGGCCGACGACCCGGTGCAGGCCCAGGTGCGGCGGCTCCTCGGCAGCTCCCACCGGCTGTCCAAGGCCAAGCCGCTGGGGCTGGCGGAGACCCGGATCGGGCAGGACATGGCCCGTGACCTGGTCGCGCGCGGCTACCTGACCTCGGCCGGGCGGGCGCGGGCGGCCAAGCGGGTGCACTGGTTGTTCGTGCTGGTCATGGCGGTCGGCGTGGTGCGGTTGGTCAACGGGATCAGCCTGGACCGCCCGGTCGGCAACCTGGTGTTCTCGCTGGTCGGCACCCTCGCCCTGTGGCTGCTCGTCCGGTTCGCCCTGCTCAACATCCGCCAGCGCCCCGCCGCCAAGGGCCGCGCCGTGCTCAACCAGGCCCGGGGGCACACCACCACCCGGCGGGGTTCGGTTCCGGAGCCTTCACCGCTGGGCGCGGGTGCCCTGGTCGGTGCGGCGGTGCTGGCCCCGGTCGCGCTCTACGGGCTCACCGCCTACCCGGACGAGGAGCTGAGCCAGGTGTTCGCGCTGAACGCCCGGCCCACCGGGGCAGGCGGCGGCGACGGCGGTGGCAGCTCGTACGGCTGCTCGAGTTCGAGCAGCAGCAGCTCGTGCGGGGGCGGCAGCAGCTGCGGTGGTGGCGGCGGGTGCGGGGGCTGACCCCGCTCGGCGGGTTCCGCCCGGCCTGCTGTGCCCGGCTGGATGCGCGCAGGCCGTGCCCGGCTGGACCTGCCTGACTTGGCCCTGCCTGGTGGGAGCCGCCTGGCTGGGGCCTGTCCGGCCTGCCCTTCGGGGGCGGGAGGGTCAGCTCTCCGGTGCGACGAGGACGACCTTGAGCGGTCGGTCGCTGTCGGCTGCGCCCTCGACGGCGTCGGCCAGGACCTCGCGGATGCCGCGGTAGCCCACCGGGTCGGCGGTGGCCAGCACCTCCGGGTGCGTCCACACCAGCACGTGCTCGCCCGCGGGCAGCCACGACAGGTCGGTGAGGCAGTCGTAGAGCGCGTCCAGGTTGTGGCCGAACCAGTCGGGGAAGCGCAGCAGCCGGGCCAGCGCGGTCATCATGCCGCGCTTGCTGCGCACCGCGGCACCGTCGAGGCGGTGCTCGGTGGTGGTCATCGGCCGGTGTCCACGGAGACGAACGAGTCGTAGTGGTCCTCGGTGTAGAAGACCTCGCTGCCGGAGCCGGTGATCAGGCGCCGCGCGCCGCGGTCTGGGCTGCCCGGAGTGGGCACGGTGTACTCCTTGTAGTAGCCGGAGGCCTGCTTGGGCAGCCTGCCCTCCCGGTTCTGGAAGGTGACGCCGTCGTTGCGCGGGTACGGGAACGGGCCGCCCTTCTCGATCAGCGCCCAGGTCTGCCCGGCCTGCGGCGGCAGCTCCGACAGCGCCCGCACGACCATGCCCTCGACCGCGCGGCCCCTGCTCGGCACCGCCGCCGAGCCCGAGCCGCTGCCCGGCAGGTTGTGCACGACGGTCGTCGTGGAGCCGGTCGGGGGCGCGGACGTGCTGTCGGAGTCGTCCGCCACCTGGGTCAGCCAGCCCAGCAGGACGATCAGGACCAGGCCGACGAGTGCGCCGGTGATGCGTTTGCGGGAACCCACTCGGCCAGCCTACGAATCGGCTTCGGTGCTCGACCGCGACCCCAGCGGTGTCTCCTCCGGGGCGTGCCCGAACCGGGCCGACGCGTAGTCCACCACCCGGTCGATGAACCACGCCACGACCACGCACAGCGGCAGCAGCACGGCCATGACCAGGGCGAATTGGACCAGGAACGGCGCGCTGCTGAGCCACAGCTCGACGTCGTCCCACCAGTCGGAGAGCCCCTGCACACCACCGAGACTAGACCTGGGCCACTTCCGTGGGGCGGCGGGCGCCGCGCGTCGCTATGTTTCAGCCATGTTCGCTGTCTACGCCGCCGAGCCCAACCCGGACGACCCGCTGGCCTCGCTCACCATCGGTGAGCGGCCCGAGCCGGAGGCGCCCGACGGGTGGGTGCGGGTCTCGGTCAAGGCCGCGAGCCTCAACATGCACGACCTGTGGACGCTGCGCGGCGTCGGCATCAAGCCCGAGCGCTTCCCGATGATCCTGGGCTGCGACGGCGCCGGTGTGCTGCCCGACGGCACCGAGGTCGTGCTGCACTCGGTCATCGGCGACCCGGCCTGGGGCGGCGACGAGACCCTCGACCCGACCCGGACCCTGCTCACCGAGAAGCACCAGGGCACCTTCGCCGACACCGTGGTGGTGCCCGCCCGCAACGCGCTGCCCAAGCCCCCGGGCCTGAGCTTCGCCGAGGCCGCCTGCCTGGGCACCGCCTGGCTCACCGCCTACCGGATGATCTTCGTGAAGTCGGGGCTGCTGCCCGGCCAGACCATGCTGGTGCAGGGGGCCTCCGGCGGGGTGTCCACCGCGCTGATCGTGCTCGGCAAGGCGGCGGGCCTGCGGGTGTGGGTCACCGGCCGCACCGAGGACAAGCGCGCGCTGGCCACCTCGCTGGGCGCCCACCAGGTCTTCGAGTCCGGTGCCCGGCTGCCGGAGAAGGTCGACGGCGTGTTCGAGACCGTGGGCAAGGCCACCTGGTCGCACTCGATGCGCGCCCTCAAGCCCGGGGGCGTCATCGTCGTCTCCGGCTCCACCAGCGGCCCGGACCCCAGCGCCGACCTGCAGCGGCTGTTCTTCCTGCAACTGCGCGTCATCGGTTCCACCATGGGCACCCGCGAGGAGCTGGGCGACCTGATCCGGTTCTGCGACATCGCGGGCATCAGGCCGACCATCGGCGCCGAGCTGCCGATGGAGCAGGCCAAGGCGGGCATCGAGGACATGCTGGCGGGCGAGACGGCCGGGAAGATCGTCTTCACCCGCTGACCCGCGCCCGGCGCCCGGGTGCACTAGCGTCGCAGGCATGATCGCCGAGACGCGCATCCCGGTCGTGGTGGCTCCGATGGCGGGTGGGCCCACCACTCCGGAACTGGTGGCGGCGGCGGCCGAGGCGGGGGCGTTCGGCTTCCTCGCCGCGGCCCTGGTCACCCCGGACCGGCTCCGCGCGCTGATCGCCGCGACCCGCCAGGGCACCACCCGCCCCTTCGGGGTCAACATCTTCACCCCCAGCCGCGAGTCCGCCGCCGACGTCGACTCCTACCGCGACCGCGTCCTCGCCGACGCGGAGCGCTACGGGGTCCTCCTCGGCGACCCGGACTGGGACGACGACCACTACGCCGCCAAGGTCGACGTGGTCGTCGAGGAGCGGGTGCCGGTGGTGTCGTTCACCTTCGGCCTGCCCCGCCCCACCGACGTGGAGCGCCTCAAGGCGGCGGGCACGCGGGTCGTCATCACCGTGACGACACCGGCGGAAGCCCGAGCCGCGGCGGCCGCGGGCGCCGACGTCCTCTGCGTGCAGGGCCCGGCCGCGGGCGGGCACCGCAGCGTCTTCACCGACGACCCGGCCCACCCCGGCGGTGCCCCCGCCTACGACCTGCTGCCCCTGCTCCGCCTGGTCGCCGCCGAGACCGACCTCCCCCTGGTCGCCGCGGGCGGCCTCGTCCACGGCGCCGACGTCGCCGCCGTCCTCGCCGCCGGGGCCGTCGCCGCCCAACTGGGCACGGCGTTCCTCCGCAGCCCGGAAGCGGGAACCTCCCGAGCCCACCGCACCGCCCTCGCCGACGCCGACCGCGAGACGACGGTCACCAGGGCCTTCTCCGGCCGCCCCGCCCGGGGCCTGGTGAACCAGTTCATCACCGACCACGGCGAAGCGGCCCCCGCCGCCTACCCCAACGTCAACAACCTCACCAAGCCCCTCCGCGCCGCCTCCACCGCCGCCGACGACCCGGAGTCGATGTCGCTGTGGGCGGGCCAGTCCTACCCCCTGGCCAGGGAAGCACCCACCGCCGAGATCCTGGCGACGCTCATGGCCCAGGCGCGGGAGGCTGTCGCAAACCTCACCGCCCGCTTCCCGGTCTGACCCGCTTCACCCGGTCCACCACCGCAGCTCTGTCCACGAGCGACCCGGTTTCCCGCTGTTCACAGGGGTCGTCGGGAACTCCGCGGAGCGCCTGGTTGCCCACAGGACGCGCGGGGATCCCCCCGATTTCCATTCTATTCGGGGGGACCGACGGAAATGGTGCGCGGCGGGTGGTTGTCCACAGGGGACGTCGAAGCCACCCGGGGTCCCCCCGGTGTCAACTTTACCGGTGGGGGGTGACAGGAAATGGGGTGCGCGGTGGGTTGTCCACAGGTCAGGGGACCCAGTTGGCCTTGCGCTTCTGGGTGAAGGCGGTGATGCCCTCCTGGCCTTCCTCGCCCGCGAAGAAGCCCGCCGACAGCGACAGCATCTCGGCGAAGTCCGCGGACATCGTGTCGGCGGGGGTGCGGCGCAGCAGTTCCTTGGTGGCGGCCAGGGCCTTCGGGCCGCCGAGGGCGAGCATGCCGGTGTAGCGGTCGACCTCGTCGTCCAGGGTGGTGAGGGGGACCGCGGAGTTGAGGAGGCCGATGCGGACCGCCCGGGTGGCGTCGAAGGTCTCGCCGGTGAGGAAGAGTTCGTGGGCCGCGCGGGGCAGGAGGCGGGGGAGGACCGTGACCGAGATGACCGCGGGGACGACGCCGATGCGGACCTCGGTGAAGGCGAACGTCGCCGAGTCGGAGGCGATGGCGATGTCGGCGGCGGCCACGATGCCGACGCCGCCCGCGCGGGCCGGGCCCGCCAGGCGGGCCACCACCGGCTTGGGGCTGGTCCAGATCTGCTCGAGGATGGCCGGGAACTCCTGCACGCCCTGCGCCGACGACGAGGCGCCGCCCGCTTCCTTGAGGTCCATGCCGGAGCAGAAGACCGGGCCGGTGTGGTCGAGGACGATGACCCGGACCGCGTCGTCGGCGATCGCCGTGGTCAGGTGGGTCCGCAGGTCCGCCCGCAGGCGCGCGGAGAGCGCGTTGCGGTTGTGAGGGGAGTCCAGGGTGATCCGGGCGATGCCCGCGGACACGTCGTAGTGCACCAGCTCTTCGGCCATGGGGTCACCCTAGCCGGGGATCAGTGGTGGTACCGGTGCACGACCGCGTGCCCCCTGCCGCGGCTGATCAGCCAGCGGTTGACCGGGACCGTGACGGCGAACGCCACGACCAGGGAACCCGCCAGCGACACCCAGAACAGCCAGTCGGCCAGGCCCGCGGTCATCGCGCCGGGGACGCCGACTATGACCAGGTTGTCGACGACCTCCATGGTGGCGATGGACACCGTGTCGGCGGCCAGGGCCACGCCGAACGCCGTGCCCAGGGCCACCCCGGCCGCCAGGACCGAGCGGGCGGTCAGCGCGTAGCCGAACAGGAAAGCCAGCGCGACCGACACGGCGACCGTGGTGACCGTCGACCAGCCCAGGGCGGTGCCCAGCACCATGCCGAGGACCTCTCCGACGGCGCAGCCGGTGAGGCAGTGCAGTGTGGCCGAGACAGCGGTGCGCCAGGTCGACGCGGGGTGCTCGTGGTGCTCCATGCCCCGCTCAACTACCCCTGGGGGGTATCTATTCCGGGCTGGGGACCGACGGTGGATCCGAGGAGCCGCACGTGTGTTCCGGTGGAAGGCCCAGCCGTTTCCGCGCCGATCGGCAGAGCGGCGGCCACGGGTTCGATCCGGCGTCCTGCCCGCTCAGGCCGAGCGGACACCGGCGAGGAGGCTCTCGTCGTAGCGGGCGAGCACCAGGTCGGCCACCTCGACGGCCGCGCCGAGCGGTG
This sequence comes from Actinokineospora sp. PR83, assembly GCF_021056305.1. Lineage (NCBI taxonomy): Bacteria > Bacillati > Actinomycetota > Actinomycetes > Pseudonocardiales > Pseudonocardiaceae > Actinokineospora > Actinokineospora sp. PR83. The sequence continues at coordinate 186,592 of NZ_JAJCXD010000040.1, read as the reverse complement.
CCGCGACCGCCACGACCCCCTCGACCTCCGCCGCCCGGGCCGCCACCCGGTCCGGCAGCAGGCCGGGCGCCAGGAAGTACGACGCCACCGCGATCCGCCGCGCCCCGCGGGCCCGCAGCGCCGCCGCGGCCGCCGCCACCCCCGGTTCGGCGGTGGCGAACGCCACCCGGACCCCCGCCCAGCCGAACCGCGCCGACCAGCGGCGGGCGATGTCGTGCACCCGCGCGTTCGCGGGCGCGTGCGAGGACCCGGTGGCCGCCAGCACCACCCCCAGCGACGGGTCCCCCGGCCGCACCCCGGCCTCGGCGAGCCTGCGCAGCACCGCCGCCTCCAGCCGGTCGTCCGGGCCCAGCACGTCGGTCACGGTCACCGACAGCCGCGGCCGGTCGCGCTCGGCCTCGGCGACCAGGCCCGGCAGGTCGACCCGCGCGTGGAACGCCCGCCCCAGCAGCAGGGGGGCGACCACGACGGGCCCGCGCAGCGTCGCCAGGACGTCGGAGAGCAGCGGGGCGGACAGGTCCAGGAACGCGGTCCGCACGTCCAGCCCGGGCCGCCGCGCGCGCACGACCTCCACCAGCTCGGCCACCGCGGCGGCGGAGCGGGGGTCGCGGCTGCCGTGCGCCACGGCGACCAGGGGGGTGTTCACCGGCCGGTGCCTCACAGCGACCCGGACAGGCCGCGGGCGCGCAGCACGGCCCGCTCCAGCGGGCGGAACAGCAGCAGCTCGATGCCCACGCCCACCAGGAAGATCAGCAGGATGCCCGCCATCACCATCGACATGTCCGACAGCGACATGCCGTTGTGCAGGTACTGCCCCAGGCCGAAGCCCAGCTGCGGGGAGGTCGCGATCAGCTCGGCGGCCATCAGCGACCGCCAGGAGAACGCCCACCCCTGCTTGAGCCCCGCCAGGTACCCGGGCAGGGCGGCGGGCAGCAGGATGTAGCGGGCCGCGTCGACCCGGCCCGCGCCGAGCACCTTGCCCACCCTGGGCAGGATCGGCGGGATCTGGTCGATGCCCGCCACCAGCCCGTTGGCGATCGAGGGCACCGCGCCGAGCAGGACCACCGTGTAGATGGCCGCGTCGGTGGTGCCGAACCACAGCACGGCGGCGGGCACCCAGGCCACCGACGGCAGGCTCTGCAGGCCGGAGATGACCGGGCCGATCGCCGCCCGCACGATCGCCACCTTGGCCAGCAGCAGGCCCAGCGGCGTCGCCACCGCCACCGAGATCAGGAAGCCGATGATCGCCCGGTGCACCGAGACCCAGAGGAACTCCCACACCTGGCCGGTCTGCGTGACCTTCCAGACCTGCTCCCACACGGCGATCGGCGCGGGGAGCTGGTACTCCGGCCAGATCGCCGCCGCCCACAGCGCCTGCCAGGCCACGACGAACACCACCAGCGCGCCGATCGGGGCGAGCACCGACCGGACCAGCCCCTTGCGCCTGCGCGGCTGCTCGGGTGGCGCGTCGAGCGCGTCGAGGCCCTCGACGGCGTGGTCGGCCACCGGGGCCGTCGCCTCAGGCGGCATGGCTGCTGATCACCTCGCGCAGGCGGGCGTTGATCTCGTCGGTGACCAGGGCACCGTCCGGGGCGTCGAGGTCGGCCACGGCCCACTCCTGCACGACCCGGCCCGGCTTCGACGACAGCAGCACCACCCGCTGCCCCAGCCGCACCGCCTCGCGCACGTCGTGGGTGACGAACACGACCGCGGTGCCGGTGGCCTGCCAGACCCGCAGCAGCTCGCTCTGCAGGAAGTCGCGGGTGATGGCGTCGAGGGCGGAGAACGGCTCGTCCATCAGCAGCAGCGTGGCGCCGTCGCCGTCGCGGTTGAGCGCCGAGGCCAGCGCCCTGGCCAGCGCGACCCGCTGGCGCATCCCGCCGGACAGCTCGTGCGGGCGCTTGTCGCCCGCCCCGGAGAGGCGGACCAGATCGAGCAGCTCGGCGGCGCGGGTCTCCCGCTCGGCCTTCTTCACCCCGGCCAGCCGCAGCGGCAGCTCCACGTTGCGCGCGGCGGTCAGCCACGGCATCAGCGCGGCCTCCTGGAACATCACCGCGGGCCGGGAGGTGGACAGCTCGATCGTGCCCGCGCTGGGCTGGTCCAGGCCCGCGATCAGGTTGAGCACGGTGGTCTTGCCGCAGCCCGAGGCGCCGAGGAGGCAGACGAACTCGCCGGGCGCGACCCGCAGGTCGATCCCGTCGAGCGCGGTCACCGCGCGGGTGCCCTGCCCGAAGGTCTTGCGGACCCCGGTGAGCCGCACGGCGGTGTCGGTCCCGCGGTGTGTGGGGAGCGTGGCGGTCATCGTGTCGCCTGCCTTCCTCGGTCGTCCTGTGTCAACGGGGCTTCGGCTCTACTTCTTGTCCAGACCGGCGGCGTCCGCCTCCGGCTTGCCTGCGGCCTTGAGGACGGTGTTGAGCGCGCCGAGGTCGAGGAAGCCGCCCAGCTCGGTCTCCTCGGTGGCGATGCCCGCGGCGACGGCGTCCTTCGCCAGCCGCGGGTAGGTCGCGGCGAGCGGGTCGGTGTCCAGGCTGATCGAGGTGAACGCGCGGTCGATGACGGCGGCGTTGAGGCCCTTGCCGGTCAACGCCTCCAACTGCTTGTTCACCGCGAGCTTGGCGTCCGCGCTGTCACTGCCCGCGTAGGCGTTGGCGGCCAGCAGTCCGCGCAGCAGCGCCTGCACCGTCTGCGGGTGCTCCCTGAGGTACTGGGTGCGCACCAGCAGGGTCGTGGTCGGGAACTTGCCGTCGGCCCACAGCTCCTTCTCGTCGAGCAGGACCTTCGCGCCCGCGTCGAGCACCAGCCGCGACGACCACGGCTCGGGCAGCCACGCGGCCTGCACCTCGCCCTTCTTGAACGCGTCGAGGGTCTGGGCGTTCTCCCGGTTGGTGACCTGCACCTTGTCCTTGAGGCCCTTGTCGACGAGCCACTTCTTCAGCGCCACGTCCTGGGTGTTGCCCAGCGCCGGGGTCACCACGGTCTTGCCGACGAGGTCCTCGGGCTTGGTGATGTCGGCGGTGGTGACGAGCTGCGCGCCCGCCGACGTGCCGCCCGCCACCAGCCGCACCGCCTCGCCGTCGGACTTGGCGAAGGCGTTGATGGCCGGGCCGGAGCCGATGAAGCCCGCGTCGAGCGAACCGCCGAGGAACGCCGCCACCTCGGTGGGGCCGTCGTTGAACTTCGTCGGGACGAGCTTGGTGGCGCCCAGTTCCTTGGCGAAGAAGCCCTTCTCCAGGCCGATCAGCGCGGAGGCGTGCGTGACGTTGGGGAAGTAGCCCAGCCGCAGCTCGGCCGCGGGTCCCTGGTCGGTCGCGGTGTCCGCGGCGGAGGTGCCGCCGCTCTCGGCGCGGGAGCACCCGGCGACGGCGGACGCTAAGGACAGGGCGGCGATTCCGGCTGCGAAGGCGCGGCGGGTGCTTCTCACGGTGGTGGGCCTTTCGGGGATCTGCAGGGGGTTCAGGGACCGGGGGAGACGAGGTCTGCGGCTGGGGTGGCGGCCTCTCCGCCGCCGGTACAGCCGCTCCCGGTCTCCGGTTCGGGCAGCGGTGCCCCGACCAGGCCCGCCGCCAGGGTCGACCCGTCGGCGGGGTCGATCACCAGGAAGGCGCCGGTGCGCCGGTTGAGGGCGTAGTCGTCGACCGGGAGGGGCTCGGCCGTGCGGATGGTGACGCGGCCGATCTCGTTGAGCGCCAACGACTGCGGGTCCGGCACGCTCAGCAGCCGCTGCTCGTCGAAGCGGGCGCTGAGCTCGCCGACGAGCGCGGGCACCGTCCGCGCGCCGTGCTTGACCAGCACCCGGGCGCCGGGGCGCAGCGGCTTGTCCGACAGCCAGGCCACGGTCGCGCCGAACTCGTCCGCGCTGACCGGGGCGTCGGCCGCGGGGGCTATCAGGTCGCCGCGGCTGATGTCGATCTCGTCGGCCAGCACCAGGGTCACCGACCGGCCCGCCTCGGCCTCGGGCAGCGACCCGCCCGGGGTGTCGATGCGCGCCACGGTGGTGCGCAGGCCCGCGGGCAGCGCCACGACCTCGTCGCCGACGCGGACCGTGCCCGCCGCGACCTGGCCCGCGTAGCCGCGGTAGTCGGGGAACTCGGGGGTGTTGGTGCGGATGACGTACTGCACCGGGAAGCGGAACGGCACGTCGTGCGGGTCCGGCTCCACCGGGACGGTCTCCAGGTGCTCCAGCAGCGTCGGCCCGGCGTACCAGGGGGTGTGCGCGGAGCGGTCCACCACGTTGTCGCCGACCAGCGCCGACACCGGGATCGACAGCACCGAGCCCAGCGGGTAGCCCAGGGCGGTGGCGTGCTCGGCGAACTCGGCGGCGATGGCCTCGAAGACCGCCTCGTCGTAGCCGACCAGGTCCACCTTGTTCACCGCCAGCACCAGCCGCGGCACGCCCAGCAGCGCCAGCACCGCGGCGTGGCGGCGGGTCTGCTCCAGCACGCCCTTGCGCGCGTCGACCAGCAGCACCGCCAGTTGCGCGGTGGAGGCGCCGGTGACGGTGTTGCGGGTGTACTGCACGTGCCCGGGGGTGTCGGCCAGGACGAACGAGCGGTTCGGGGTGGCGAAGTAGCGGTAGGCGACGTCGATGGTGATGCCCTGCTCGCGCTCCGAGCGCAGGCCGTCGACCAGCAGCGACAGGTCGGGGGTGGTCAGTCCCTTGTCGACGCTGGCGCGGTGCACCGCGTCGAGGGTGTCGGCCAGCACGGACTTGGTGTCGTAGAGCAGGCGGCCCACCAGGGTGGACTTGCCGTCGTCGACGCTTCCGGCGGTTGCCAGGCGCAACAGGTCCATCAGAAGTAGCCCTCCCGCTTGCGGTCTTCCATGGCCGCCTCCGACATCCGGTCGTCGGCGCGGGTCGCGCCGCGCTCGGTGAGCCTGCTGGCCGACACCTCGGCGATGACGGTGTCGATGTCGGCGGCGTCGGACACGACGGCCCCGGTGCAGGACCCGTCGCCGACCGTGCGGTAGCGCACGGTCAGCTCCCGGACCGGTTCGTCGGCCCGGGGACCGAACCACGGGCCCGCGGTCAACCACATGCCGTCGCGCTGGAACACCTCGCGACGGTGTGCGTAGTAGATGGACGGCAGCTCGATCGCCTCGCGCTTGATGTAGCGCCAGACGTCGAGTTCGGTCCAGTTCGACAGCGGGAACACGCGGACATGTTCGCCGGGGCGGTGCCTGCCGTTGTAGAGGTTCCACAGTTCGGGACGCTGGCGCCGCGGGTCCCACTGGCCGAAGGAATTGCGTAGGCTGAAAATTCTTTCCTTCGCCCGGGCGCGCTCCTCGTCGCGGCGCCCGCCGCCGAACACCGCGTCGAACCTGTTGCCGGTGATCGAGTCGAGCAGCGGCGTGGTCTGCAACGGGTTGCGGGTGCCGTCCGCGCGCTCCTTCAGCCGCCCGTCGTCGATGTAGTCCTGCACGCTGGCCACCACCAGGCGCAGGCCGTGGCGCTCGACGGTGCGGTCGCGGAACTCGATGACCTCGGCGAGGTTGTGCCCGGTGTCCACGTGCAGCAGCGGGAACGGCACCGGCGCGGGCCAGAACGCCTTGATCGCCAGGTGCAGCAGGACGGTGGAGTCCTTGCCGCCGGAGAACAGGATCACCGGCCGGTCGAACTCGCCCGCGACCTCGCGGAAGATGTGGATCGCCTCGGACTCCAACCGGTCGAGGGCGTCCAACCGTGTCTGTGTGCTCGTCATCCCCGCCTCACCCGTGCAATCCGCACTCGGTCTTGCTCTGCCCGGCCCACCGGCCGCTGCGCGCGTCCTGCCCCGGCAACGGCTTCGCCGTGCACGGCGCGCAGCCGATGGACAGGTAACCCGTGCTCACCAACGGGTTCTCCAGGATCCCGTTCTCGGCGATGAAGCCGTTGAACTCGTCGTCGGACCAGGCCGCGATCGGGTTGACCTTCACCAACCCGTTGCGGTCGTCCCACTGCACGATCGGCGTGTTCGCCCGGGTGGGCGCGTCCACCCGGCGCACCCCGGTCACCCACGCGTCGTAGCGCGACAGCGTCTCCCGCAGCGGCACCACCTTGCGCAGGAAGCAGCACTGGCCGGGGTCGGTCTTGTTCAGCGGCCCGAACTCCGCCTCCTGCTCGGCCACGGACTGCTTCGCCTCGGCGTCGACGATCCGCAGCTCCGGGTAGACCGCCTCCACCGCGTCGCGGGTGCCGATGGTCTCGGCGAAGTGGTAGCCCGTCTGCAGGAACAGCACGTCGATGTCGCGCTTGTGCTGGTAGGCCAGGTGGACCAGCACCGCGTCCTGCATGTTGGAGGCGACGATGAACCGGTCGCCGAACGTCTGCGTGGTCCACGCAAGCGCTTCCGCCGCGCTCGCCCCGGCCAGCTCGTGCTCGGCCCGCTCGGCCAGCGCGCGCAGGTCCTCGGTGTGGGTGGTGGTCACTGACCGGCCTCCTTGCTCAGGTTCAGCCCGAGGAACTTCACCGTGAACACCCGGCGGCACCCGGTGCACAGCCAGGCCGAGGGCGGTTCCTCCTGCGGCCGAAGGTCCTCTTCGCCGCAGTACGGGCAGTGGAACGGGGTTGCTCGCTCGCTCACCTCAGGGCGCCGTCGTCGGCGCGGGCGACCCACTGGGCGAACCGCTCGTCCGGCTCGCGCCCGGCGACGAAGTTGCGCACGACCCGCTCGACGTAGTCGGGCAGCTCGTCGCCGGTCACCTTGTGCCCGCGCAGCTTGCGGCCGAACCCGGTGTCGAGGCCGAGGCCGCCGCCGAGGTGCACCTGGAAGCCCTCGACCTGGTTGCCCGCGTCGTCGGTGACGATCTGGCCCTTGAGGCCGATGTCGGCGGTCTGGATGCGGGCGCAGGAGTTGGGGCAGCCGTTGATGTGCACCGCGAGCGGCGCCAGCGCCTGGGTGTCGGTGACGTCCTTGAGCCGGGTCTCCAGCTTGGTCACCAGGTCCAGCGCGCGGCCCTTGGTCTCCACGATCGCCAGCTTGCAGAACTCGATGCCGGTGCAGGCCATCACCCCGCGCCGCCACGGCGACGGGTCCGTGTGCAGGCCCAGCTCGGCCAGCGCGGCCTGGAGCGCGGGCACCTCGGCCTCGGGGACGTCCAGCACCACCAGCTTCTGCAGCGGGGTGAACCGCACCCGCCGCGACCCGGCCCGCTCGGCCGCCGCCGCGACCTCCAGCAGCGTCGTCCCGGACACCCGGCCCGCGACCGGCGCGGCGCCGACGTAGAACAGGCCGTCCTTCTGCCGGTGCACGCCCACGTGGTCGTACGGGGTGGCGGGGACCTCCGGGGCGGGGCCGTCGACCAGCTTGCGCCCCAGGTACTTCTCCTCCATGACCTCGCGGAACTTCTCCACGCCCCAGTCCTTGACCAGGAACTTGATGCGCGCGCGGTGCCGCAGCCGCCGGTAGCCGTAGTCGCGGAAGACGCCGATGACGGCGCCGTAGACGTCGGCGACCTCGTCCAGCGGCACCCACGCGCCCAGGCGCCGTCCGATCATCGGGTTGGTCGACAGCCCGCCGCCGACCCAGACGTCGAAGCCGGGGCCGTGCTCGGGGTGGACCACGCCGACGAAGGCGACGTCGTGGATCTCGTGGGCCACGTCCGGCAGCCCGGACACCGCCGACTTGAACTTGCGCGGCAGGTTGGCGAACTCCGGGTTGCCGATGAACCGGCGCTTGATCTCATCGATGGCCGGGCTGCCGTCGAGCACCTCGGCCTCGGCGATCCCGGCGACCGGTGAGCCCAGGATCACCCGGGGGCTGTCGCCGCAGGCCTCCATGGTGGTCATGCCCGCGCCCTCGAGCCTGGCCCAGATGGTCGGCATGTCCTCGACGCGGATCCAGTGGTACTGGATGTTCTGCCGGTCGGTGATGTCGGCGGTGTCGCGCGCGTAGTCCTTGGACAGCTCGCCGAGGACGCGAAGCTGGTCGGTGGTCACCGCGCCGCCGTCGGTGCGCACGCGCAGCATGAAGTACTCGTCGTCGAGCTCCTCGGGTTCGAGGGTGGCCGTGCGGCCGCCGTCGATCCCGGGCTTGCGCTGGGTGTAGAGGCCGAACCAGCGGAACCGGCCGCGCAGGTCACCGGGGTCGATGCTGTCGAACCCGTTGTGCGCGTAGATGTTCTCGATCCGCTCGCGCACGTTCAGCGGGTTGTCGTCCCTCTTGGACCGTTCGTTGGGGTTCAGCGGCTCGCGGTAGCCGAGGGCCCACTGGCCCTCACCGCGACGGGTTTGCGCTCGCTTGCCTGCACTGGCCGGTGGTGTGGTGGGAGACACCGGGCTTGTCCTCCGGGGTCGGGGCGCGCGCGCCCGCTGACGAATCCCGGTGTGTGCCTGGGATCACGCAGCCTGCGCGCCGACGCCAGCTGAACGCGAACTGAGGCGACGACAGGTCAGGTGGCCCGGCACAACGCGCTGGACACGCGACGGAGGTCCACGTGGCGGCGGACCACCAGGAAGACCTCAGTCGCTGACATGTCCTCAGCGTGCCACGCGTCCACGGTGTGGTCCACAGCCATCCGCATACTGGGACGGCGCACGATGTGCTTGCGCCGAGGCGGCCGAAACCGCACGTCGCGCCCTGCGATGATGGGTGTCGTGCCCTCCGCTCCCCCCGACGGCGACCCCGCCCCGCCCGACGGCGCGCTCCCGCCCGCCGCCCTCGCCGGACTGGGCGCCCGCCCCTTCGGCGTCTACGTCCACGTGCCGTTCTGCGCGACCCGCTGCGGCTACTGCGACTTCAACACCTACACCCCCGGTGAACTGGGGACTTCCGCCTCGCCCGCCTCCTGGATGGAGGGCTTGCGGCGCGAGCTGGAGCTGGCCGCGACGATCTTGGGCAGCCCGCCGCGCGCGGAGACCGTCTTCGTCGGCGGTGGCACACCGTCACTGCTCGGTGCCGCGGGGTTGTCCCAGGTCCTGGACGCGATCCGCGCCACTTTCGGGCTCGCCGACGGCGCGGAGGTCACCACCGAGTCCAATCCCGAGTCCACCTCGCCCGCCTTCTTCGCCGGGCTGCGTGACGCGGGATACACCCGGGTGTCGCTGGGGATGCAGTCCGCCGCCCGGCACGTGCTGACCGTGCTCGACCGCACACACACCCCCGGCCGCGCCGTCGCCGCCGCCCGCGAGGCGCGCGCCGAGGGCATCGCCCACGTCAACCTCGACCTGATCTACGGCACCCCCGGCGAACGCCCCGGGGACCTCGCGGCGTCGCTGGAGGCGGTGCTGGAATCCGGGGTCGACCACGTGTCGGCCTACGCGCTGATCGTCGAGGAGGGCACCGCGCTGGCCCGCCGGATCCGCCGCGGCGAACTGCCCGCCCCCGACGACGACGTGCTCGCCGACCGGTACGAGCAGGTCGACGCGGCCCTGGAGGCCGCCGGTCTGCACTGGTACGAGGTCTCCAACTGGGCCGCCGACGCCGGGGCCCGCTGCGCGCACAACATGCTCTACTGGCGCGGCGGCGACTGGTGGGGCGCCGGTCCCGGCGCGCACAGCCACGTCGGCGGGGTGCGCTGGTGGAACGTCAAGCACCCGGCCAGGTACGCGGAGCTGCTGGCGGGCGGGCTGTCCCCGGCGCTGGGCCGCGAGGTCCTCACCGCCGACGACCGCCGCGTCGAGCGCGTGCTGCTGGAGCTGCGGCTCGCCGACGGGTTGCCGGTCACCGCGCTGGACGCGGCCGCGACCGAGGAGGCGGGGGTGGCCGCCGCCGACGGCCTCCTCGACCCCGCCGCCCTCGCCGACGGCCGCTGCGTGCTCACCGACCGGGGCAGGCTGCTCGCCGACGCGGTGGTGCGCAGGCTGACCTGATCCGGCCGGAGTCCGGTGCGGGGTTGTCCCGGGGCGTCAGTGCCTGCCCGCGGCCAGCTTGGTGCCGGACCAGTCGGCCCCGGCGGCGACGGACTTCATCGCGTTGAACCCGGCGGTGTCCGCGGCCTCGGTGATGTCGCTGGGTTCGACGTAGCCGTCCCGGCCCACCTTCGGCGTCAACAGCCACACGGTGCCGCCCTCGACCAGTCGGGAGCCCGCGTCGACCAGGGTGTCGGTGAGGTCGCCGTCGTCCTCGCGGAACCACAGCAGGACCACGTCGGCCTCCTCGTCGGAGTCCTCGTCGAGCAGTTCCTGCCCGGTCACCTCCTCCACGGAGTCGCGCAGGGCGGCGTCGGTGTCGTCGTCGAAGCCGATCTCCAGGGCCTGCTGGCCCCGGGTGAAGCCCAGGCGGTCGGCCAGGGCGCGTTCGTCGCTCATGGGTCCTTTCTCCTGGACGCGCCGTTCGCGTCCGAGTCGAGGGTAGCCACCGGGCGCGGCCCGGGTGACCACGACGGGCCGATCACATCCGGTCGGCGCCGGAGCGCAGGCCGACGAGCAGCCTGCGGGCGACCTCGGCGTAGTCCGCGCGCAGCGCGGTCCGTTCCGCCGGGTCCGCCTCGGCCAAGCCCAGCCCGGCCGCGCCCAGCGCCCAGAAGACGACCCGGGTGGCGGGCCCCAGCGGCAGCGGGTCGATCTCCCCGTCCCGCACCAGGTCGCGCAGGATCTCCTCGATCTGACCGTAGGCGTACTTCTGCTCGGTGGCCTGCCAGGCCCGCCAGCCCAGGGCGACCGGCCCCTCCTGCCAGACGACCCGGCTGTAGACCGGGTCCATGCAGCGGTCGAGGAAGGCTTCGAGCGCGGCCATCGCCCCCGCCCAGGGCGAGTCCGCGCCCGCGCGGGCGCGCACGATCTGCTCGAACGCCGCCGCGGCCAGTTCCTCCATCACCGCCTCGAACAGGGCCTTCTTGTTGCCGAAGTGGTGGTAGACCGCGCCCCGGGTGGCCCGGATGTCGGCGGCGACGTCCTCCAGGGCCGTCGCGGAGTAGCCCTCGGTGGCGAACCTGGTGGTGGCGGCGGCGATGAGCGCCGCGCGCGTCGCGTCGGAGTACTGCTCCCGCCGACTCTTGACATCCGACATACGCTGAGACCCTACTGACATACACGGTGTATGTGACCAACACAGAGTAGGTGAATTGGTGACCGCCGCACTGTTCAACCCGTTCGCACCCGGTTTCGCGGAAAACCCGTACCCGCACTACCGCGAGCTGCGCGACCACGACCCGGTCCAGGATCACCCGATGGGGTTCTGGCTGGTGTCGCGGCACAGCGACGTCACCGCCCTGCTGCGGGCCGACCTGTCCGTCGAGCAGCGCAACGTCGCACCGCACCCGGTGCGCGACGCCATGCGCGAGGCCGCGGGCGGGGTCGACTTCCGCGCGGGCGGCATGTCCATGCTCGACCGCGACCCACCCGACCACACCCGGCTGCGCGGCCTGGTGCAGAAGGTCTTCACCCCCCGGGCGATCGGCGCCCTGGAACCCCGCATCACCGAACTGGTCGACACCGCCCTGGACCGGCTCGCCACCGACGGCGGCGGCGACCTGGTCGAGGAGCTGGCCTTCCCGCTGCCGTTCGCGGTCATCAACGACATGCTCGGGATGCCGCTCACCGACGCCCCCCGGATGCGCGAGCTGACCGGCCTGCTGGTGCGCTCCCTGGAGCCGATGGCCGACCCCGAACTGGCCAAGCGCGTCGGCGAGGCCGACCGCGAACTGTGCGACCTGACCGCCGAGGCCGTCGAGTGGAAGCGCCACCACCCCGGTGACGACCTGCTCACCGCCCTGATCCGGGCCGAGCACGGCGGCTGGGTCCTCAGCCAGGACGAACTGGTGGCGCAGGTCGTCCTGCTCTACGTCGCAGGCCACGAGACCACCGTCAACCTGGTCTCCAACGGCGCCGTCGCACTCCTGCGCCACCCCGACCAGCACGCCGCGCTCAAGGCCGACCCCGGCCTGGTCGGCAACGCGGTGGAGGAGATGCTGCGCTACGACAGCCCGGTCCAGTCCAGCAGGCGGGTCACCCTCCGCCCGGCCGAGGTGGGCGGACAGGAGATCCCCGCGGGCACCTTCGCCATCGCCAGCCTCGCCTCCGCCAACCGCGACGAGCGCTTCTGGGGCCCCGACGCCGACGAGTTCCGCGTGGACCGCCCCAACGCCCGCCAGCACGTGTCCTTCGGCGCGGGCCCCCACCACTGCCTGGGCGCGGCCCTGGCCCGCCTGGAGGGCCGGGTGGCCTTCGACCGCCTCATCCACCGCTTCCCCGACCTCACCCTGGCCGGGGACGTCACCTGGAACGGCCGGATCAACCTGCGCGGCGCCACCTCGGTGCCGGTTTCCCTCTAGGCACCTGCCTCCCGCCCGGGCATCAGCCGGTGGGTCGGATCACCGGCCCGACGCCCCCCGGCTCCTGACGGCGTCCTGGTCGGACTGCGGCCAGAGCCCGGTCGCCAACCGCACCAGGTCGGCGACCGGGCGGGAGCGGCTCAGCGACGGCCACGCGATCACCGTGGTCACGGGTTGGCCGTCGACGACCGGGACGGTGGCCAGGTCGTGGTTGAGGTCGGTGCGGCAGGACTCCGGGAGCACCACCGCGCCCCGGCCCAGCGCGATCAACTGGTAGAGCTGGGTCAGGTTCCGGATCTCCACGCCAGGGCCGTCGGGGTAGGTCCCGTCGACCCTGGGCCAGCGGGCCAGCGGCAGGTCGGTCCTGGCGTTGATCTGGGACATGTGCAACCGGGTGCGCCGGGCCAGGGGGTGGGAAGTGGGCAGGACGAGCACCTGGCCCTCGGTCAGCAGCGGCTCGATCTCGAAGCCCGCCGTGGCGTCGAAGGGCAGGTGCAGCAGGGCGACGTCGGCCTCACCGCTGCGCAGCCGGGCCTCCTGCTGGTGGGCGTCGCCGAGGAGGAGGTCGACCGGCACGGAGCCGGGTTCGCCGGTGTAGGCGTCGAGCAGCTTGGCCAGCAGCTCGCCGGTGGTCCCGGCCTTGACCGAGAGCGTGATCCGCGGCTGCTCGGCGGCGGCCTGGCGGGTGCGGCGCTCGGCGGCGGCCAGCGCGCCGAGGATCGGCCCGCTCTCGGTCAGCAGCGTCGCACCCGCATCGGTCAGCACGACCCGGCGGCTGGTGCGCTCCAGCAGTGCGACACCGAGCCGCTGCTCAAGCCGGGCGATCGTGCGCGACAGCGGCGGCTGGGTGATGCCCAACCGGTCGGCGGCCCGGCCGAAGTGCAACTCCTCGGCGACGGCGACGAAGTAGCGCAGCTCGCGCGTGTCCACGCCCACAACGATACCCCCGGGGTATCGAAAGCCCGCCCGGACGGTGTTGGTGCGATGCCGACCCGCGAGCACGATGGAACGCATGGATGGACAGAAGATCGCGCTGGTCACCGGCGCCAACAAGGGGATCGGGTACGAGATCGCGGCCGGGCTCGGCGCTCGCGGGTTCACCGTCGGTGTCGGTGCGCGGGACACCGGGCGACGCGAAGACGCGGTGGCGAGGCTGCGCGCGGCCGGGGTGGACGCGTTCGGCGTGCCGCTGGATGTCACCGACGACGCCTCGGTCACCGCCGCCGCGGCGTTGCTCGACGAGCGGGGCGGCCTCGACGTGCTGGTCAACAACGCCGCCACCGCCGGGGCGTGGCCCATGCCCGCCACCGAGGCCGACATCGACGTGCTGCGCTCCGGCGTCGAGACCAACGTCTACGGGGTCGTCCGGGTCACCAACGCCGTGCTGCCGCTGTTGCGGCGCTCCTCATCACCGCGCATCGTCAACCTGTCGAGCAGCGTGGGCTCGCTGACCTTGCAGGCCACGGGCCGCGAGGAGGGCGTCGGCCCGGCGGACACCGCCTACTCGCCCACCAAGACCTACCTCAACGCCATCACCCTGCAGTACGTGCGGGAGCTGGCGGGCACCCACATCCTGATCAACAACGTCTGCCCCGGCTACGTGGCCACCGACCTCAACGGCCACGCGGGTCACCGCACGCCGCGGCAGGGCGCGGCCATCGCCGTGGAGATGGCCACCATCCCCGACGACGGCCCGACCGGGACCTACGTCGACGAGAACGGCCCGATCCCGTGGTGACGACCCCCGGCGCCCGCTCCTGATCCAGCGGCGTCGACCACCCGGCGGCAACGGGCGGTGGCGGCGGGGGAGGACGCGACAGCACGGCCTCGGCCGCTGGACGCGGGGGAGTCGCGTCACCTCCCCGGCTCCTCCGACCGGGCAGCCGCTCCCCGGGCAGCCACCGCCCGCCCCCGCCGGGCGAACCACCACGCCAACGCCCCGGCCGGGAAGAACATCGCCACCCCGTACACCGCCGCGGGCACCGCCATCGCCGCGTTGTCCAGCAGCGCCGGGCTCAGCGCCACGGTGATCGCCAGCGTGCTGTTGTGCAGCCCGATCTCGAACGCCGACGCGATCGCCTGCGGCCGCGCCACCCCCGCCAGCAGCGGCACCGCGTACCCGATGGCCAGGCTCAGCAGGCACAGCAGCACCGTCACCGCCCCGACCGAGCGCAGGTAGCCGCCCACGTTGCCCCGGTCGGCGAACACCGCGGCCAGGATCACCCCGACCAGCACCACCACCGACGCGACCTTCACCGGCCCGCGTGCCCGCGCCGCGAACCCCGGGAAGCGCCGGTTCACCGCCATCCCGACCGCCACCGGCACCAGGACCAGCGCGAACACCTGCAGCGTCTTCGCCGGTTGCAGGCCGATCGTGCTGTCGGCGCCGAGGAACCCCGCGATCGACAGGTTCACCACCAGCGGCAGCGTCACCACCGCGAGCACCGAGTTCACCGCCGTCAGCGTGACGTTGAGCGCCACGTCGCCGCCCGCCAGGTGGCTGAAGATGTTCGCCGTGGTCCCGCCCGGCGCCGCGGCCAGCAGCATCAGCCCCACGGCGAGTTCGGGCGCCAGGTCGAACGCCACCGCCAGGCCCAGGGCCAGCGCCGGGAGCAGCAGGACCTGCACCGCCAGCGCCAGCAGCGCGGGCTTGGGCACCCGCGCCACCCTGGCGAAGTCGGCCACCGACAGCGACAGCCCCAGGCCCAGCATCACCACCGCCAGGGCGATCGGGAGGAACACCGTGGTCAGCGTCGAGGAGGCCATGGCGGGGATGATCCAGACACAACGGTCGGCCGCGCAAGGTGCCCCGGGCAGTGGTCCTGATCGCGCTTGGGCCAACCGACTCCACCACGACCCCGCCCGCCTCCGTAAACTCGAACCGACACGCACCGGACGCACGAGGGAGGTGGCGGGTGGTCAGCTCGGACGAGCGGCGCTTCGAGGTGCTGCGGGCCATCGTCGCCGACTACGTGCAGCACCAGGAGCCGGTGGCCTCCAAGGCCATCGTCGACCGGCACAACCTGGGCGTGTCCAGCGCGACGGTGCGCAACGACATGGCCTCCCTGGAGGAGGACGGCTACATCACCCAGCCGCACACCAGTGCGGGCCGCATCCCCACCGACAAGGGCTACCGCCTGTTCGTCGACCGGCTCAGCGAGGTCAAACCGCTGTCGTCGGCCGAGCGCAAGGCCATCCAGAGCTTCCTCGAGGGCGCGATCGACCTCGACGACGTGATGCGGCGCAGCGTGCGGCTGCTGGCCCAGCTCACCCGCCAGGTCGCGGTGATCCAGTACCCGACGCTGACCACCTCCACGGTGCGCCACGTCGAGCTGGTGACGATCACCCCGGCCCGGCTGATGCTGGTGCTGATCACCGACAGCGGCCGGGTCGACCAGCGCATGGTCGACCTGGGTGACGTGGTCACCGACGAGTCGGTGGCCCGGCTGCGCACCCTGGTCAACTCCGCGCTGGCCGGGCGCAAGCTCACCGACGCCGCGGCCAAGGTCGCCGAGCTGCCCGAGGGGGCGCCGAAGGAGCTGCGCGACGCGGTCGTGCGGATCGCCACCGTGCTCGTCGAGTCGCTCGTCGAGCACCCGGAGGAGCGGCTCGTGCTCGGCGGGACGGCCAACCTGACCCGCAACGCCGCGGACTTCCCCAACTCGCTGCGCCAGGTGCTGGAGGCCCTGGAGGAACAGGTGGTCGTGCTCAAGCTGCTGGCCGCGACCGCCGACCCCGGCACCATCACGGTGCGCATCGGCGAGGAGAACGAGGCCGCGGAGATGCGCAGCACCTCCGTGGTGTCCATCGGCTACGGCACCAGGGCCACCCTGCTCGGCGGCATGGGCGTGGTGGGGCCGACGCGGATGGACTACCCCTCGAACATCGCCGCGGTGCGCGCCGTGGCCAACTACGTCGGCGAGATCCTCGGTCAGTGAGAGGGTCCGCCCGCATTCGACTGGTATCGACCGATTATCGACTGATTACTGCGACGGTGACCCCGGATCGGCCGGGGCAGGAGGACTGGACACGGTGGCGAGGGACTACTACGGCACGCTCGGGGTGCGCCAGGACGCGGGCGCCGACGAGATCAAGCGCGCCTACCGCAAGCTCGCGCGCGAGCTGCACCCGGACGTCAACCCGGACGAGGCGGCGCAGACGCGGTTCCGCGAGGTCACCGCGGCCTACGAGGTCCTGTCCGACCCGCAGAAGCGCAAGATCGTCGACATGGGCGGCGACCCGCTGGGCAACGGCGGCGGGGGCGGCGGGCGCGACCCGTTCGGCGGCGGCGGCTTCGGGCTGGGCGACATCATGGACGCCTTCTTCGGCGCGGCCGGGGGCGGCCCAGGGGGCGGCGGGCGCGGCCCGCGCAGCCGGGTGCAGCCGGGTTCGGACGCGCTGCTGCGCATCCAGATGACGCTGGAGGAGTGCTTCTCCGGCATCAGCCGCGAGATCACCGTGGACACCGCGATCCTGTGCGACCTGTGCCGCGGCTCCGGCTGCGTGGCGGGCACCTCCCCGGTCACCTGCGACACCTGCGGCGGGCGCGGCGAGGTGCAGTCGGTGCAGCGGTCGTTCCTCGGCCAGGTCGTCACCGCGCGCGCCTGCCCCACCTGCCGCGGCCTCGGCGAGACCATCCCCGAGCCGTGCACCCAGTGCGCCGGTGAGGGCCGGGTCCGCTCGCGGCGCACCATCACCGTCAAGATCCCGGCCGGGGTCGCCGACGGGATGCGGGTGCGGCTGTCCGGGCAGGGCGAGGTCGGCCCCGGCGGCGGCCCGGCCGGTGACCTCTACGTCGAGGTCGAGGAGCTGGCGCACAACACCTTCGAGCGCGACGGCGCCCACCTGCACTGCACGCTGCGCGTCCCGATGACCACCGCGGCCCTGGGCGCGTCGCTGCCGCTGGAGACCCTCGACGGGGTCGTCGACCTCGACCTGGACCCGGGCACCCAGTCCGACACCGAACTGGTCATGCCCGGCCGCGGCCTGCCCCGGCTGCGCTCCACCGGCCGCGTCGACGGCCGCGGCGACCTGCACGTGCACATCGAGGTCGAGGTCCCCACCCGACTCGACGCCCGGCAGACCGAGCTGCTGCGCGAGCTGGCGACCCTGCGCGGCGAGGAGGAGCACACCCTGGCCTCGGCGAACGGCCGGGGCGGCGGCCTGTTCTCCAAGTTCCGCGGTCGCCGGTGACCCTCGCGCTGTTCCTGGTCGACGCGCTGCCCGCGGGGAGCGCGCACACCCTGGACGGCCCCGAGGGCAGGCACGCCGCCGCCGTCCGCAGGCTGCGGGCGGGGGAGTCGCTGCTGCTCACCGACGGCGCGGGCGCCGTGGCCCGCTGCACCGTGGTGGCGGCGGGCCGCGACACCCTGGACCTGGCCGTGCAGGAGCGCTGGACCGAGCCGGAACCCAGCCCGCGCGTGGTCGTCGTGCAGGCCCTGCCCAAGGGTGACCGCGGTGAACTCGCGGTCGAACTGGCCACCGAGGCGGGCGCCGACGCCATCGTCCCGTGGCGGGCCACCCGCTGCGTCACCAAGTGGGAGGACGGCCCGCGCGGGGCGAAGGCCCTGGAGCGCTGGCGCAAGACCGCGCGCGAGGCCGCCAAGCAGGCCCGCCGCCCGTGGGTCCCGCCGGTGCGCGAGCCGGTCGCGCTGCGCGGGCTCCTGGCCCTGGTCGGCTCCAGCGCGCTGACCCTGGTGCTGGAGGCGGGCCTGTCCACCCGCCTGGCCGAGGTGGACCTGCCGGACTCGGGTGACGTGGTGCTGGTCGTCGGCCCCGAGGGCGGCATCACCCCGGACGAGCTGGACGCGCTGTCGGCGGTGGGTGCCCGACCGGTCCGCCTGGGCCCGTCGGTCCTGCGCACCTCCACCGCCGCCGCGGTCACCCTCGGCGCCCTGGGCGTGCGCACCGGCCGCTGGGGTTGATGGCGGAAATCCGCAACGCGGCGGTCCCCCGGGGCGATCCAGTGATCACGAAACCCGGGAACGGGGCCGGTGGCGGTGCCCGGCCCGCCCGGCACCACCGCACACTGGGGAACACCGATGCGCCCTGCTCTCGCCCTGCTCACCCTCGCCCTGCTGGCGGGTTGCTCCAGCCCCGGCGGGGACGCCACCCCGGCAGCCGCCCCGCCACCAGCCGCCGCCGTCCTCGGCGACCCGGCCACGGTCGACTGGTGCGCCCTCCTCGACCCCGCCCCGCTCACCGCCCACGGTTCCCCGTCGCCCGCGACGGCCGACGGGTACGACGCCTGCCACACGTCGGTTTCCGGGCCGGTGTCGATGATCCTGCGCGTGGGCGCCCAAGACTTGGAGTACCCGGGCTCCCTGGCGGTGGGAACCCGGCGTGCGGACGACGGGACCTCGGTGATCACCCAGTACGAGGACTCGGTGGAGTGCAGCAAGCTGCTCGAGCTGCCCGGTGGCGCTCGGGTCCTGGTGCGCGTCGAGGTCCGGGGTGAACCGTTGGCGACCGGCACGGCCTGCGCCGTCGCCGACGCCGAACTGACCTCGTTGCGCACCACCCTGATGTCCGGCACGCCGGTCGCCCATGTCCGGGCCGATCCGGGCAGCGCCCGCACGGCCGACCCGTGCGCCGCCGTCCCGGCCGACCTCGCCGCCGCTCCCGGGCTGGCGGGCACCACCCCGCGCCGCGGCCCGCTGTCGCACCACTGCACCTGGGAGGCCACTCCCGGCACCGGGGAGGGACCGTGGATGTTCGTGACGCTGTCGTGGGAGACGCGTGATTCCGGTCAGTTCCGCGAGCACAGGACCATCGAGGGCCAAGAGGTGAGCGGGATCCTGTCCGACCTCGGCCGCGGCCCCTGCGTGCTGATCCTGCCGCTGCGCCCGGTCGCGGGCGGCGCGGACGGCGACGTCGAGACCGTCGAGGTGAAGTACCTGCCCCCGACGGCGGGGACGGATCCCTGCGTCGTCGCCGCCAAGGTCGCCGCAGGCGTGAAGAAGGCCGTCGTCGCCTGAGCGCGGCCGCTGTTACGCGGAGGCCGTGACCGGCGATGCGCGGGGTGACGTAGACACCTGGGGGTAGTCCATGCGGTTCCACCACGCCCTGATCGCCTTCGCGGCCGCCCTGGCCGCGGGGTGCTCCACGACGGTCGCGGGCACCGCCGTCCCCGTCGACCGCGACCCGCTCGCGGGCAGCACGTTCTTCGGCGACCAGAGGACGGTCGACTGGTGCTCGCTGGTCTCCCTCGACCCGATCAAGGAGTACGGGGTGCCGGATCGGCCGTCGAACGAGGGCTTCGACAACTGCCAGGTCTACGTCTCCACCGACGCGGAGCACGGGTTCGGCCTGTCGGTCGGCGCCCCGGACGACGTCTACCCCGAGGACATGACGTTCGACGTCCGGAGGCTGCCCAGCGGGCTCCAGGTGGCCACCGTGCTCGACGAGGACGACCTCTGCCACAAGCTGCTGCGGTTCAGCGACGGGGTGCGGTTGCAGGTCGTGGCTGCGGCGCTGGTGGGCGACCCGGCCACCGACATCTGCGCCCCGGTGGACGCCGTCCTGACCGGTCTCGCCGAGCGCGTCACCTCCGGGCAGGTGGCCCGGCACCACCGGGTCTCCGCGGCGACCCTGCGCACCGCCGACGCCTGCGCCGCCACCCCGGAGGACACCGCCACCGGGGTGGCGGGTCTCGCCAGGGTCGAGGCCGCCCCGGTCCCGCTGGCCCACCTGTGCGTGTGGGAGGACACCGGGCGCACCCAGGGGCCGCTGCTGATCGTCTCCCTCGACGTGGAGTTCGGCCTGCGCGACGACCCCGAGGTGCGCCGCGAGCAGGTCGAGGGGCAGGAGGTGTTCTTCGTCGAGAACGCCGAGGAGGGCTTCTGCACGGCGATCGCGGTGGTGCGGCCGGTGCCCGGGGCCGCGGACGAGGCCGAGGTCGTCGAGGCGTTCCTGGACCCGGGCGCGGCCGGGTCGGCGAGCACCTGCGCGGACGCCGCGCGGGTGGCCCTGGCGACCAGGAAGGCCCTCGTGGGGTGACCGATAGTCTGCCGCGCATGAGTGCCGACTGCCTGTTCTGCAAGATCATCGCCGGTGAGGTGCCCTCGACGGAGGTCTACTCCGACGACAGCGTCTACGCCTTCCGCGACATCAACCCGCAGGCCCGGGTGCACGTGCTGGTCGTGCCGAGGGCTCACCACGAGGACGCCGAGGAACTGGCCACCGCCGACCCGGTGCTGCTCTCGGAGGTGCTGCGGGCCGGTGCCGAGGTCGCCAGGGTGGAGGGGATCGACCGGTCCGGCTTCCGGTTCGTCTTCAACACCGGCGACGACGCCTGCCGCACCGTCTTCCACGCCCACCTGCACGTCCTCGGCGGTGAACAACTCGCCGGGTTCGGGCGCTAGACCCGTTTCTCCGGTGCGGAGTGTCGGCCCCGAGGTCTAGCATTCACAGCACAGGCAGCCCGCTGACCAGCAGGCCGGAGACGAGCAGAGGCAGGACCGAGACCACGTGACGGGTACTCCCGAGCAGCGCCCCAGCGACGTGCACGCCGCCGAGCACGACGCGCAGTCCCGCTTCCCGATCCCCGAGGGCGCCACCCTGGCCCTGCTCGGGCGGCGCGACGAGAACCTCCGGCTCCTGGAGGACCTGCTGGACGCCGACGTGCACGTGCGCGGCAACGAGGTCACCCTCACCGGTGTCCCGTCCGACGTGGCGTTCGCCGAGCGGGTCTTCTCCGAGCTGGGGACCCTGGCGGCCCGCGGCCAGCAGGTGGGCGTGGACACGGTCAAGCGCACGGTCGCGATGCTCTCGGCGGGGACCGCCGAGAGCCCGGCCGAGGTGCTCAGCTTCGACATCCTGTCCCGGCGCGGCCGCACGATCCGCCCGAAGACGCTGAACCAGAAGTTCTACGTCGACTCCATCGACGAGAACACCATCGTCTTCGGCATCGGCCCGGCGGGCACCGGCAAGACCTACCTGGCGATGGCCAAGGCCGTGCAGGCGCTGCAGGCCAAGCAGGTCAGCCGGATCATCCTGACCCGGCCCGCGGTCGAGGCGGGGGAGCGGCTCGGGTTCCTGCCCGGCACCCTGTTCGACAAGATCGACCCGTACCTGCGCCCGCTCTACGACGCGCTGCACGACATGCTGGACCCGGAGTCGATCCCGCGGCTGATGCAGGCGGGCACGATCGAGGTCGCCCCGCTGGCCTACATGCGCGGCCGCACCCTCAACGACGCCTTCGTGGTGCTCGACGAGGCGCAGAACACCACGCCCGAGCAGATGAAGATGTTCCTCACCCGGCTCGGCTTCGGTTCCAAAATGGTCGTCACCGGCGACATCACCCAGGTCGACCTGCCCGGTGGGCACCGCAGCGGCCTGCGGGTGGTGCGCGACATCCTCACCGACGTCGACGACGTGCACTTCGCCGAGCTGACCAGCAGCGACGTGGTCCGGCACAGCCTGGTCGGCGACATCGTCGACGCCTACGAGCGCTGGCAGGGCGCCGAGGACATGGCCACCCAGCGCCGCGGCCCGGTGCGCGCGGGCGGGCGGTCCCCGCAGGCCCGGGAGAACGGCCACTAGGGCGACCAGGGACACTGGCGCGGTGAGTATCGAGATCGCCAACGAGTCCGGTGTGGCGGTCGACGAGGCATCCATCGTCGCCGCGGCCCGGTTCGCCCTGGACCGGATGAACGTCAGCGCCCTGGCCGAGCTGTCGGTGCTGCTGGTCGAGCTGGACGTCATGTCCGACCTGCACGAGCGCTGGATGGACCTGCCCGGGCCCACCGACGTGATGGCCTTCCCGATGGACGAGCTGGACTCCGCGCGCCGCCCGGACGCCTCCGACGCCGGGCCCGCCCTGCTCGGCGACATCGTGCTGTGCCCGGCGTTCGCCAAGGACCAGGCCCGCACCGCCGGGCACTCCCTGCTCGACGAGCTGCACCTGCTGACCGTGCACGGCGTGCTGCACCTGCTCGGCTACGACCACGCCGAACCCGCCGAGGAGCGGGAGATGTTCACCCTGCAGAAGCGCATCCTCGCCGACTTCCGCTCGGCCGCGGCCGAGGCCAGGCGCCGCGCCGCGCAGCGGGTCGAGGACGACAAGCTGCTCGGCGCCGTCGGCCTCGGCGAGACCGAGCAACCCCCCCAGACCCCCTGACCCGGAGGCATCGTTGTCATCGGACTCGGCAGGTCTGCTCGTCCTCGCCGTCCTGCTGGTCCTCGCGGCCGGGTGCTTCGCCGCGGCGGACGCCTCGCTCTCGGCGGTGTCCAAGGCCAGGGTCGAGGGCCTGCTGCGGGCGGGCCGCACCGGCGCCCGGCAGCTCCTCGCCGTCGTCTCCGAGCGGCCCCGGCACATCAACCTGCTGCTCCTGCTGCGGCTGGGCTGCGAGCTGACCGCCACCGTGCTGGTCACCGTGGTGTGCCTGCGCTCGATCGGCCCCGGCTGGGTGGCGGTGCTCGTCGCGGGCGTCGCCATGGTCGTGGTGTCCTACGTGCTCGTCGGCGTCGGCCCGCGCACCATCGGCCGCCAGCACCCCTACGGCGTCGGCCTGATCGCCGCGGGCCCGGTGCGGGTGCTCGGGTCGGTGCTCGGCCCGCTGTCGCGGCTGCTGATCCTGGTCGGCAACGCGATCACCCCCGGCCGCGGCTTCCGCGAGGGGCCGTTCTCCTCCGAGGTGGAGCTGCGCGAGCTGGTCGACCTGGCGCAGGAGCGCGGGGTGGTCGACGCCGACGAGCGCGAGATGATCCACTCGGTGTTCGAGCTGCGCGGCACGATCGCCCGCGAGGTCATGGTGCCGCGCACCGAGATGGTGTGGATCGAGCAGGGCAAGTCGGTGCGGCAGGCGCTGGCGCTGTCGCTGCGCACCGGCTACACCCGCATCCCGGTGATCGGCGAGAGCGTCGACGACATCGTCGGCCTGGTCAACCTCAAGGAACTCGTGCGCACCGCCATGGAGTCCGCCGCGGAGTCGCAGCAGGTGGGGCAGGTGATGTCCGCGGCGGTCTTCGTGCCCGACACCAAGCGCCTCGACGACCTGCTGCGGGAGATGCAGCTGTCGAAGTACCACATGGCCATCGCCGTGGACGAGTACGGCGGCACCGCGGGCCTGCTGACCATCGAGGACATCCTGGAGGAGATCGTCGGCGAGATCACCGACGAGTCCGACGCCGACGAGCGCCCCCCGGTCGAGCACCTCGACGACGGGGCCGTGCGGGTCAGCTCCCGGCTGCCGGTGGAGGACCTCGGCGCGCTGTTCGGCCTGGAGCTCGACGACCAGGACGTGGAGACCGTCGGCGGCCTGCTCGCCCAGCGGCTGGGACGTGTGCCACTTCCCGGGGCGGAGGCCGAGATCGCCGGACTACGGTTCCGGGCCGAGGGCGGCAAGGACAACCGGGGGCGGATGCGCATCACCTCGGTGGTGGTCCGCCCGACCGAGACCGTCGAGGCCCGCGACGACCGCGCCGGGGCCGACGACCAGGAGTGGGAGAGGAGCGGCGAGCGTGGCTGACGGCGAGCTGGACCCGGAGGACGCCAAGATCGTGACCCTGGCGAGGTCGAGCCGGGCCAGGACCGGTGCCGCCGAGGGGGCCGCGGTGCGCGACACCGACGGCCGCACCTACGCCGCCGCCACCGTCGCGCTGCCCTCGCTCAAGCTCACCGCGCTGCAGGCCGCCGTGGCCGCCGCGGTGTCCAGCGGCGCCCGGGGGCTGGAGGCCGCCGCCGTCGTCACCGCGGCGGGCGACGTCGACGCCGACTCCGTCGCCGCCGCCCGCGACCTCACCGCCGGGGTGCCCGTGCTGCGCGCCGACCCGTCCGGCGCGGTCGTCGAGACGCTCGCGTGAGCACCCTGGTCTCGGTCTGCCGCGACTGCTGCTGCGGCACCGTGAAGAAGCACCCGACCACCGACCACGGCGCGCACCTGCGCCGCATCCGCGAGGCCGCGGCCACCATCGGCGCGACCGTGCGCGTGGCGGCCTGCCTGGACACCTGCGAGACCTCGAACGTGGTGGTCGTGCAGGCCAGGGGGGTCAAGCCGGTGTGGCTGGGCTGGGTCCTCGGCGAGGACGCCATCGCCGACCTGGAGCGCTGGTTGCGGGCGGGCGGACCCGGGGTCGCACCCCTGTCGGACACCCTCGAACTGCACCGCATCACCCCGCCGGGTCTGCGGTCCAGGGACGACAGGGCAGAATGACCCGGTGACCAGCACCGCCGCAGCACACCGTTCCGGATTCGCCTGCTTCGTGGGCAGGCCCAACGCGGGCAAGTCCACCCTCACCAACGCGCTGGTCGGCAGCAAGGTCGCCATCACCTCCAGCAAGCCGCAGACCACCCGGCACGCCATCCGCGGCATCGTGCACCGCGACGACGCGCAGCTCGTCCTCGTCGACACCCCCGGCCTGCACCGCCCGCGCACCCTGCTCGGCCAGCGGCTCAACGACATCGTCCGCGAGACCTGGTCCGAAGTGGACGTCGTGGGGCTGTGCGTGCCCGCCGACCAGAAGGTCGGCCCCGGCGACCGGTTCATCGCCGCCGAACTGGCCAAGGTCGCCAAGCGCACCCCGGTCATCGGCGTGGTCACCAAGACCGACCTGGTGACCCCGGACCAGGTGGGCGAGCAACTGCTCGCGCTGCAGGAGGTGATGGAGTTCGCCGAGCTGATCCCGGTCTCGGCGGTCGACGGCTTCCAGGTGCAGACCCTGACCGACCTGCTGGTGGCCCGCCTGCCCGAGGGCCCGCAGCTCTACCCGGGCGGCGAGCTGACCGACGAGCCCGAGGCCACCCTGGTCGCCGAGCTGATCCGCGAGGCCGCCCTGGAGGGCGTGCGCGACGAGCTGCCGCACTCCATCGCCGTCACCATCGAGGAGATGAACCCGCGCGAGGGCCGCGACGACATGCTCGACGTCTACGCGGTGCTCTACGTGGAGCGCTCCAGCCAGAAGGGCATCGTCCTCGGCCACCGCGGCGAGCGGCTCAAGCACGTCGGCTCCACCGCCCGCAAGCAGATCGAGGCGCTGCTGGGCACGAAGGTCTACCTCGACCTGCACGTGAAGATCGCCAAGGACTGGCAGCGCGACCCCAAGCAGTTGCGCCGCCTGGGCTTCTGACGTGCCGCTCGCGCTCCGGCGCCCGGTGTACGTGCCGCCGCGCCCGCTGGGCCGGGCACTGGCCGCGCCGCTGGCCCTCGTCGGCGCCGGGATCGCGGGCTGCGTCGTGGTCGCGCTGTCGGACCCGACCACGCCGGGCAGTTGGCTGCCCGCCTGCCCGACCAAGGCGTTGACCGGTGTGTGCTGCCCGGGCTGCGGGGGCGTGCGGATGGTCTACAGCCTGCTGCACGGCAGGTTGGGGGACGCGCTGCACTACAACGCGGTGTCGCTGGTGTTCCTGGTGCTGTTCGCGTGGAGCACCGCGGCCTGGGCGGTGAGCCGGGTGCGCGCCCGGCACGTGCGGAGCTGGATCCACTGGCGGTGGACGCCGCTGCTGGCAGGCGTGGTCATCGGCGGGTGGTTCGTCGTCCGCAACATCCCGGCGCTCGGTCTCTCCGTGTAGCCGTCCGGGTGCTCAATGTCATATCAACGCGGTCCCACTACGCCTGTCGGCGGTAGGAGATACCCTCACCGGCACCCAGTCGAAAGTCCTAGGGGGAACCTCCGTTGAGCAGTCCTTACGGCCCGCAGCCGCCTTACGGCCAGCAGCCCCAGCAGTACGGGCAGCAGCCGCCTTACGGCCAGCCGTCGCCGCCCTACGGCTCGCCCGCGCCGTACGGCCAGCAGCCCGGTCCGTACGGTCAGCAGCCCGGCCCCTACGGACAGCAGCCCGGGCCCTACGGACAGCCCGGCTACGGCCAGCAGCCCTACGGCTACGGCATGCCCGGCGACATCAACGCCATCCCGGACTACAAGGGCTGGGCCATCGCCACGATCTTCATCGGCGGCCTCCTCTTCGGCATCCTCGCGATCATGAAGTCGAACGAGGTCGGCCAGTACAAGATGCAGGGCAACTACCAGATGGCCGAGTCCGCGTCGAACACCACGCGCACCATCTGCCTCATCGGCAACATCCTCGGCGGCATCGGCTGCGTCGTGGCGATCATCTTCCTCATCATCGGCCTCTCCGCGTCGTCGTTCTGAGGTCCCCCAGCGGGGAAGCCGTTCCGGAGAAGCTCGCACGACTCGTGCGGGCTTCTCCCGTTCGAGGTGGGAGAATGCCGGGGTGAGCCTGTACCGCGACACCGGCGTGGTGCTGCGCGTGCAGAAGCTCGGCGAGGCCGACCGGATCATCACGCTCATCACCCGCAACCACGGCAAGGTCCGCGCCGTGGCCAAGGGCGTGCGCCGCACCACCTCCCGGCTCGGCGCCCGGGTCGAACCCTTCGCCCACGTCGACGTCCAGTTCTACACCGGGCGCACGCTCGACGTGATCACCCAGGTGCAGACCATCGACGCCTTCGGCGCGGGCATCGTCGGCGACTACCAGCGCTACACCTCCGCCTGCGCCGTGCTGGAAACCGCCGACCGGATGTCCGCCGAGGAGGGCGAACCGGTCCTGCGGCTGTACCTGCTCGTCGGCGGCGCCCTGCGCGCCCTGGCCGACGGCACCCGCGACCCGTCGCTGGTGCTCGACGCGTTCCTGCTGCGCGCGCTCGCGTTCGCGGGCTGGTCACCCGCCCTGTCGGAGTGCGCCCGCTGCGGCGACCCCGGCCCGCACCGGGCGTTCAGCATCCAGGCGGGCGGCTCGGTGTGCCCGAGGTGCAAGCCCCCCGGCTCGGCCAGCCCCACCCACGAGGTGCTGACCCTGATGGCCGCCCTCGCCGACGGGACCTGGGCCGTCGCCGAGCGCGCCACCGACGCCGCCCGCCGCGAGGCCAGCGGCCTGGTCGCCGCGCTGCTGCAGTGGCACCTGGAGCGGCAGTTGCGCTCGCTGCCGCTGGTGGAGCGGCGCAGGCCCTGACCCGCACCCGGTGTGCGCATGTGGCAACCGACATCCGCGTGCCCCCCGGTTTCCCGGGGCTCGTACTGTTGACCGCCGAGTCCCCTGGTGTCGTGAAGGAGTGGTCGTGCTGCGTCGGCGGCGGGTCAGCAGAATCGAGGAGGGGCGCCCGGTGCGCCCGCCGGAACCGCACGCCTCGGGCGCGCAACCGCCCGCCATCCCGCTGGAGTTCGTGCCCCGCCACGTGGCGATCGTCATGGACGGCAACGGCCGCTGGGCCAACCAGCGCGGCCTGACCAGGGTCGAGGGCCACAAGCGCGGCGAGGCGCAGGTCGTCGAGGTGGCCCGCGGCTGCATCGACCTCGGGGTGCGGTGGCTGTCGCTGTACGCGTTCTCCACCGAGAACTGGCGCCGCAGCCCCGAGGAGGTCCGCTTCCTGATGGGCTTCTCCCGCGACGTCATCCGCGACCGCACCGACGAGCTCGACGACATGGGCGTGCGGGTGCGCTGGGCGGGCCGCCGCCCCCGGCTGTGGCGCAGCGTCATCAAGGAGCTGGAGGTCGCCGAGGAGCGCACCCGCGGCAACGACGTGCTCAACCTGGCGATGTGCATCAACTACGGCGGCCGCGCCGAGATCGGCGACGCCGCCCGCGAGATCGCCCGCCTCGCCGCCGCGGGCAAGATCAACCCGGAGAAGGTCGACGAGCGGACCATCGCCCGCCACCTCTACCAGCCCGAGATGCCCGACGTGGACCTGTTCATCCGCCCCTCCGGCGAACAGCGCACCTCGAACTTCATGCTCTGGCAGTCCGCCTACGCGGAACTGGTCTTCCAGGACATCCTCTGGCCCGACTTCGACCGCCTGCACCTGTGGGCCGCCGTGGAGAACTACGCCCGCCGCGACCGCCGCTTCGGCGCCGCCGCGGACTCCGAGGAAGTGGCGCGCAAGCTCCTCCTGGAAGGACAGCAATGACCACCGAGGCCACCACCGAGGCGACGCTGCTCACCAAGGCCCGCCAGTCCCTGGAGACCTTCCACGACGTCCACGTCGACGACGACGGCGCCCTCACCTTCCGCCACGGGGAGGTGCCCTGCGCCGTGCAGGCCATGCAGCTCGCGGAGGGCCTCACGGTCCTCAGCCTGACCTGCGTCGTCGCCTGGGACCTCCCCGAGGACCAGGGCCTGGCCGTTTCCGCGGCCGAGCGGGCGGGCCAAGGCCTCTTCGGCACCCTGGGCGTCGTGCACTCCGACCGCGGCATGGACGTCACCCTCCGCTATGCCTTCCCGGCCGACGGCCTGGAGGTCACCGCCCTGGGCACACTCCTGATGCTGGTCGTGTCCACCGCCAGCCAGCTCCGCGTCGACCTCCTGGGTGAATCCACCACCTGATCGAGGAAAAGCGTCCCTTACCGACGAGTACCGCCCTCTGGGTATCGAACAGCACCCCGGCCCCACCCCACCGGACCCCACGAGGCACCCATGACCACGTCCGACCCGACCCCGACCCCCGCCGAGCCCACCCCGGCCCCCGCCGAGCCCACCCCGGCCCCCGCCGAGCCCACGGCGACCTCCGGCGGGCCCACGGCGACTTCCACCGGGCTCACGGCGACCCCCGGCGGGTCCACCGCGGCCTCCGCCGGGCCCACCGCGTCCGCTCCGACGGGCGCCGGGTCCTCGGTCCCCGGGTCCGCCGCGCCCACCGGAGAGCCGGGAGGCGCCCCGGGGCGGACCGCGACCCTGGACCCGCAGCCACCACCCGCGGCGGGTCCCACCCGGCCGCGGCGGGTGACCTCGCTGGAGGTCCTGTGCGCGCTGCTGGTCCTGGCTCTGCTCGGGCAGGAGTGGATCGCCTCCTGGCTGGACGCGCCCGCGGTGCGCACCGGGGCGACGATCTTCGTGGCGGTGTGCGTGCAGGCGCTGCCGTTCCTGGTGCTCGGGGTGCTGATCAGCGGGGCGATCGCCGCGTTCGTGCCCGCGTCGCTGCTGGACCGGCTGCTGCCCAAGCGCGAGGCGGTGGCGGTGCCGGTGGCGGGCATCGCCGGGGTGGCGCTGCCGACGTGCGAGTGCGCGGCGGTGCCGGTGGCGCGGCGGCTGATGCAGCAAGGGGTGCCGACCTCGGTGGCACTGGCGTTCCTGCTCGCCGCGCCCGCGGTCAACCCGATCGTGCTGGTCGCGACGAGCGTGGCGTTCCCCAACGCCCCGGCGATGGTCCTCGCCCGGCTCGCCGGGTCGCTGGCGACCGCGGTGGTGATGGGCTGGTTGTGGGCCCGCTTCGGCAAGGCGTCCTGGATCGTCGAACGCGCCCTGCGCCGCATCCCGGAGCCCGACGGCCGCACCCGCTGGCGGATGTTCTTCGAGACCTCCCGCGCCGACCTGGTCGACGCGGGTGGGTTCCTGGTCATCGGCGGTCTCACCGCGGCGGTGCTCAACGTCGTCATCCCCCGGTCGTGGGTCGACTCGCTGGGGTCGCAGCTGGTGCTGGGGATCGTGGTCATGGCCGCCCTGGCCGTCCTCCTCGCCCTGTGCAGCGAGGCGGACGCGTTCGTCGCGGCGTCGATCGCGGGGATGCCGCTGCTGCCGAAGCTGGTGTTCCTGGTGGTCGGCCCGGCCATCGACGTGAAGCTGTTCGCCCTGCAGGCGGGCACGTTCGGCCGCGCGTTCGCCCTGCGCTTCGCCCCGGCGACCCTGGTGGTGGCCACCGCCTGCGCGGTCGTGTCCGGTGTGGTCTTCCTGGGAGGTGCCGGATGAGGCGCGAGACGCAGAACGTCCTGCTGGTGCTGGTGGGCGGCGCCCTGCTCAAGATCGCCCTGACCGGCACCTACCTGCTCTACGTCAAGCCGTCGCACCAGTACTGGCTGATCGCGGGCGGCGTCGTGATGCTGCTCCTCGCCGCCGTCTCCATCACCCGCGACCTGGTCTCCGCCGCCCGCACCCCCCGGGACCAGCCCCTCCCCGCCCACGACCACGCGGGAGGCGGTCAACCGGGACACGACCACGCGGGGGAGCACCAGCACTCGGCGCGGAGCGCGTGGCTGCTCCTGCTCCCCGTACTGGCGATCTTCCTGATCGCCCCACCCGCCCTGGGCGCCGACTCGGTCAAGCGGGCCGACAGCGGCGCGGCCGTGGCCCGCTCGGCCACCACCGACTCGGCCCTCTACCCGGACCTGCCCCCGGGCGACGTCCTCCCGCTCGGCATGGCTGACTTCGCCTCCCGGGCCGCGTTCGACCGCTCCCGCGCCCTGGAGGGCCGCACCGTCCGCCTGACCGGCTTCATCGTCCACGACGGCGACGACGCCTACCTGGCCCGCCTGAGCATCGCCTGCTGCGCCGCCGACGCCTTCCCGGTCCGAGTCCGCCTCGACGGCCGCTCGGTCGACAACCTCCCCAACGACACCTGGGTCGACGCCGTCGGCAAGCTCGCCCCCGGCAGCGCGACCAAGGAGAACGACTTCATCCCCACCCTGTCGCTCCTCGGTGTCACGCCCGTGCCGCAGCCGGAAAACCCGTACGAGCAGTAACCACCCACCGCCTGCGCGGCACTGCCCGCGCGTGGCGCTCGTGCAGCCGATGCCCAGGCCAAGCACCCGTGTCCGCACAGCGGCCCGACCACCACCACACCGCCGGTCCGGCTCCACCCAGCCGGGCGCCGACGACAGGCCCGGCTCTGAGACACGGTCTGGCTGTGGTGCCCGCAGGCAGTGTTCTGCCCTCGGTTTGGTGGTGTGGTCTCAGCGGCGGCTGGGCGGTGGTGCTCAGGCGCAGCGTTCGCAGGTGCCGAAGATCTCCACGGTGTGGCTCACCTGGGAGAAGCCGTTCTCCGCCGCGATGCGGTCGGCCCAGCGCTCGACGGCGGGGCCCTCGACCTCCACGGTGTGCCCGCAGGAGCGGCACACCAGGTGGTGGTGGTGATGGCTGGAGCAGCGCCGGTAGATCGCCTCGCCGCTGTCGGTGCGCAGCACGTCGATCTCGCCCGCGTCGGCCAGGGACTGGAGGGTGCGGTAGACCGTGGTGAGGCCGATTCCCTCGCCGCGCTTGCGCAGTTCCTCGTGCAGTTCCTGGGCGGAGCGGAAGTCGTCGAGCTGGTCGAGCAGCTGGGCCACGGCGGTGCGCTGGCGGGTCGAACGCCTGCCCGGCACCGTTGCCGAGGATCGGTCCGTCGTCACCGGCGTTCGCCTTCCTCCACGTGGGCCACCGCGTCCACCACGATGTGCGACAGGTGCTCGTCGACCAGCCGGTAGACCACCTCGCGGCCGTGCCGCTCCCCGTGCACGACCCCGGCCGACTTGAGCACCCGCAGGTGCTGGCTGATCAGCGGCTGCGCCACCCCCAGCGCCTCGACCAGCTCGTGCACGCACAGGTCGGCGGCGCGCAGCTCCAGCACGATGGCGATCCGCACCGGCGCGGCCAGCGCCCGCAGCAGGTCGCCCGCCGCGCTCAGCGTGCTCACCGGCCTGCGCGGCAACTGCTGCGGCGCGGGCCGGTCGGGCGAGTGGTCGTGCCGCTCGGGAGCGACGGGCAGTTCCCGCGACGCGGCGTCCGAGGTCACGATCGACATCGTCCTCTCCTGCTGGCCTGGCCCGGGGTGATGGTTACCGTTGTCAACATCCTAGGCCGTTTCCGCCGGAGCCGGGATTGCGCCTGCTCACAGCGGGGTCGGCCACGTCGACCGGGTGGTGTCACCGCGCCGTGGTGGGCCCCGCCGCCTCGCCCAACCGCACCGTGCCCGCGTCGGCGGCCAGCAGGCTGGTGTGCCTGCGGACCGACCCCGGCGCGGCCTCCACCACCACCTCGAAGGCGGCGGGTTCGGTCGTGTCGGCCTCGGCCAGGAACGGGATCACCTCGGTGCGCACGTCGAACGGCGACAGCGACCGCCGGTAGGCCGCCACCGACTCGAACTCCACGGTCAACACCCACGAGCCCGCGTCCTCGGTGGAACGCACGAGCAGCCCGCGCACGCACCCGGGCTGCGCCAGCAGCAGCCCCAGCGCCCGCTCGGCCCGGGCGGTGAACGGCTCGGGGTCGGTCACGGTGAACCGGGCGATCAGCAGCACGCGCGCGCCTTCCGGTGGTGTTCGGTGCGAGGATGCAGAACGGTAGCCCACGCAGCCGTCACCGACCGGGAGGCACCGTGCCACCGCAGCGCCCCGTGCGAGCACCACTGCTGGGGGGCCGCGGCCCCCTGTCGGGGGTGTCACCATCGCTGGCCTTCCTGGTCGTGGTCGCCGTGTTCGCGACCGGGGTCCTGGTGCGCGGCGAGGTCGGCGCCGGGCTGCTGTTCCTGCTGGCCGCGGGGGTCGCCGCCCTGCTCGCGGGCACCTGGCGGGTGCTCTCGGCCGGGCAGCGGGCGGGCCGCGCCCTGGTGCTGGCGCTGCTCGTGGGGATCGCCTTCTCGGTGCTGTGACCGACCGGGCGGGCGCCGTACGGCCCACCGCCGTCGCGGACTACCCTGGGCACCTTCGCCGACCTTGATCTCCCCGCATGGAGGGTCAGTGCCCGCCGAACGGCTCGACTCCGTCGTCAACCTCTGCAAGCGCAGGGGCTTCGTCTACCCGAGCGGTGAGATCTACGGCGGCACCCGGTCCGCCTGGGACTACGGTCCCCTCGGCGTCGAGCTCAAGGACAACATCAAGCGCGCCTGGTGGAAGTCCGTGGTGCAGGGCCGCGACGACGTCGTCGGCCTGGACTCCTCGGTCATCCTGCCCAAGCAGGTCTGGACGGCCTCCGGCCACGTGAACGCCTTCCACGACCCCTTGGTCGAGTGCACCTCCTGCCACAAGCGCTTCCGCGCGGACCAGCTCGCCGAGCAGTACGCCGCCCGCACCGGCAAGGACGTGGCCGAGAACGACGTCTCCGACGTGCCCTGCCCCAACTGCGGCACCCGCGGCGCGTACACCGAGCCGCGCGAGTTCAATATGATGCTCAAGACGCACCTCGGGCCGGTGGAGACCGAGGAGGGCATGCACTACCTGCGCCCGGAGACCGCCCAGGGCATCTTCGTGAACTTCCTGAACGTGTTGACCACCTCCCGCCGCAAGCCGCCGTTCGGCATCGGCCAGATCGGCAAGTCGTTCCGCAACGAGATCTCCCCGGGCAACTTCATCTTCCGCACCCGCGAGTTCGAGCAGATGGAGATGGAGTTCTTCGTCGAACCCGGCACCGACGAGGAGTGGCACCAGTACTGGATCGACGAGCGCCTGCGCTGGTACACCGAACTGGGCATCGCCAGGGACAACCTCCGCATCTACGAGCACCCGCAGGAGAAGCTCTCGCACTACTCCAAGCGGACGGTGGACATCGAGTACCGCTTCCGGTTCGACGGGCAGGAGTGGGGCGAGCTGGAGGGCGTGGCCAACCGCAGCGACTTCGACCTGACCACGCACTCCAACAACTCCGGCGTCGACCTGTCCTACTTCGACCAGGCCACCAACTCCCGCTACCGGCCGTTCGTGATCGAGCCCGCCGCCGGTGTCGGCCGCCCGATGATGGCGTTCCTGCTCGACGCCTACACCGAGGACGTGGCGCCCAACGCCAAGGGCGGTGTCGACCAGCGGATCGTGCTGCGCCTCGACCGCAGGCTGGCCCCGGTGAAGGCCGCCGTGCTCCCGCTCTCGCGCAACGCGGACCTCTCGCCCAAGGCCCGGGACGTGGCCGCCGCGCTGCGCAAGCACTGGAACACCGACTTCGACGACGCGGGCGCCATCGGCCGCCGCTACCGCAGGCAGGACGAGATCGGCACGCCGTTCTGCGTGACGGTCGACTTCGACTCCCTCAACGACCACGCCGCCACCGTCCGCGAGCGGGACACCATGTCGCAGGAGCGGGTTTCCCTCGACCGCCTCGAGTCCTACCTCGCCGCCCACCTCATCGGCTGTTGATCCACCCCCGTCTCCCGGCCACCGCCGCCTGTTCCGATCGGCACTGATCCCCACCGGCGGCAGGTGGGCGCCATCCGCGTCGGTCCCGCGCGCCGCCGGTGGTCCGGTTCACCCCTTGTGCGCCACCACCTCCGGGCGCGGCAGCCCCGCCGCGAGCCGGTACGCGCCCCGCAGTTCGGCGACCACCGCCGCGGTGTCGTCCCGGATGCGGGCGGGCGCGGTGTGCACCGGGATCACCCCGGCCGCGGTCAGCCTGGCCGCCCGGGTGAGGGTGGCCCGGTGGCTGCTCGGCGCCCACGGCCGGTGCAGGTCGGCGTCCCAGGCCAGCCCCACCTCGTCCCACCACGCGTCGACGATGCCGAGGTGGACGTCGTTCGGTGTGCTCAGCCGCACCGACCACCGCGGCGGCGGCAGCCCCGCGCGGTCCACCAGCGACGCCGCGATCCGCGTGCCCGCCGACCGGACCCCGCGGTCCACTTCGGACAGGACGCGGCGGAGCAGGCCGACACCGGTCGCGGAGGTGGTCGCCAGTTCCCGGTGGATCGCCGCGAGCGGCACCGGACCGCCGAGCGCCAGGGCGCGCACCTCCTCCGCCGACGGCGTCCGCCTGCACGCGTCGACGAGCGCCCTGGCGGCCGGGGCGGTGGGGAAACCCCGCCGCCACAACGCGTCCGGCATCCGGTCGGTGCGCTCGACCGCCACCGACCCGTCCGACCGCCCGCGCGCCGACGACGGCACGAGCAGGTGGATCGCACCCAGCGGCGGCACCGCCATCCCGTGCAGCCACAGGGCCTCCCGGCCCGTGACGACGGCGTGCGGACCGGCCACCCGCAGCGCCGCCTGCAACCGCTGGGTGCGCGCGGGCGGCGCGTCGCTGAGCAGGACGACACCCTCGTCGAGGCGCTGCCACGGCCCCCGGGGCGCGCAACGGGCGGCGATCCGGGGACCGGAGAGGCCCAGGGCGACCAGTTCGGACGAACGGGCCACGCCGTGCGGGAACAGGGCGGGCAGGTGGTCGAGGTCGAGGACTGCTCGGTTCGCTGTCATGGCTTCGAGGAAACCGGCTCGGGGGGCGGGCGGGAAGGTGGACCGCGAACCTGTGGATGGATTCGGGGGATGTGGACAACTCGGGGGTCGGGCAACCCCCGGCCGCCACGAACGTCATACCCTGCGCGTAGCGTGTTCGCCGCACCACGGCTCGTCCCCGGTCCTGGAAGGATGTCGGAGTGCCCCCCCACCCCCACCCGGTGCGCCGGTTCCTGCGCAGGCTGCTCGTCGGTTTCGTGCTGATGGGCTTCCTCGTCGTCGGCGGCACCGCGTTCCGGGTCTGGCAGGTCGCCCGCATCGACGACCGCGACCGCGCCGACGTGGTGGTCGTGCTCGGCGCGGCCCAGTACGCGGGCAGGCCGTCGAAGGTCCTCGAAGCCCGGCTGCGGCAGGCCAAGGCGCTGTTCGAGGAGGGCGTCGCCGAGCACATCGTCACCGGCGGCGGCAGGCGGGAGGGCGACCGCTACAGCGAGGCCGAGGCGGGCAAGCGCTGGCTGGTCGACCACGGCGTGCCCGACGACCGGGTCATCCAGGTCAGCGAGGGCAACGACACCCTGGGCACCCTGCACGCCGTGGCGGGCGAGGTGATGAACCGCGGCTGGGAGTCCGCCGTGATCGTCAGCGACCCCTGGCACTCGCTGCGCGCCCGCACCATGGCCGAGGACGCCGGGCTGGACGCCTGGACCTCGCCCACGCACTCCGGGCCGATCGTGCAGACGCGCGAGACCCAGGCCCGCTACATCCTCCGCGAGACCGCCGCCCTGCTGTACTACCGCGGCACCCACGCCTCCGCCGACCGCATCGCCCTCGACCAGGAAGTCGGCTGACGCCCCCGGGACGTACCCTCTCCGGGTGACCGACGGCTACAGCGCACACGACCGCGAACGGCTGGTCGCCGAGCCGGACAAGGGCGCGGGCCTGCCCGGTGCGCGGGCCCCCGTGCGCACGCCGTTCAGCCGGGACCGCGCGCGGGTCCTGCACTCGGCGGCGCTGCGCAGGCTCGCGGGCAAGACCCAGGTCGTGGGGCCCAACGAGGGCTCCGAGGCGCACGGCATCCCGCGGACCAGGCTGACCCACTCGCTGGAGGTCGCCCAGATCGGGCGCGGCATCGCCGAGGAACTGGGCTGCGACCCGGACGTCGTCGACACCGCGGGCCTCGCCCACGACATCGGCCACCCGCCCTTCGGCCACAACGGCGAACGGGCGCTCGACCTCGCCGCCCAGCCCTGCGGCGGGTTCGAGGGCAACGCGCAGACCCTGCGCATCCTGACCCGGTTGGAGCCGAAGGTGCTCGGCCACGGCCTCAACCTCACCCGGGCCTCGCTCGACGCGGCCGCGAAGTACCCGTGGCCGCGCCGCGCCGGGGTGGTCAAGTTCGGCGTCTACGACGACGACCTGCCGGTGTTCCGGTGGCTGCGCGACGGCGCCCCCGACGACCGCCGCTGCCTGGAGGCGCAGGTCATGGACTGGGCCGACGACGTGGCCTACTCGGTGCACGACGTCGAGGACGGGGTGCGCGCCGGGCGGATCTCGCTGGCCTCGCTGGCCGACCCGGCGGAGCGCGCGGTGATCGCCGGGCTGGCCGCCAAGCACTTCTCCACCGAGCCGGTCTCCTGCCTGGAGGAGGCCGCGGCGCAGCTGCTGGGGCTGTCCCCGGTCGCCGACCTCGTCGCGCGGGAGTACGACGGTTCGCTGGCCGCCCAGGTCGCGCTCAAGCGGCTGACCAGCGAACTCGTCGGTCGGTTCGCCACGGCGGTCGTCGCGGGCACCCGACGCGCGCACGGCGACGGGCCGCTGACCCGCTACGCCGCCGACCTGGTCGTCCCCGGGCGGGTCGCCGCCGAGGTCGCGCTGCTCAAGGCGATGGCGGTGCGCTACGTGATGAGCGACCCCGACCGGCTGGCCCTGCAGGCCGGGCAGCGCGAACTGCTCGGCAGGCTGGTCGCGGTGCTGGTGCGGCGGGCCGCGGAGGTGCTGGAGCCCGCGTTCCTCCCGGCCTGGTCGGAGGCGGCGGACGACGCGGCGCGGTTGCGGGTGGTCATCGACCAGGTCGCGTCGCTGACGGACTCGCAGGCGCTGGTCTGGCACGCCGCGCTTGTGGACAACCGCCGAGCCCCCGGCCGCTGAGCCGGCACACTCGGACGCGTGTCGCACCTGGACTTCACCCTGGCCCTGCTCCGCGCCGTCGCGCCCGACCCCGCGGAGCAGGTGTGCTGGTCGCCGTTCTCGGTGGCCAGCGCGCTCGGCCTGCTCGCGGAAGGGGCCCGCGGGGACACCCGCGCCGAGCTGACCGCGCTGCTCGGCGACCTCGACGAGCTGCACGGGGCGTTGGCGGGGACGACCGAACCGGGCACCGACGAGGACCGGATGACCCTCTCCGTGGCCAACACGCTGTGGGTCGACCCCGCGATCCGGGTCGAGGAGGAGTTCGCCTCCCGGATGTCCGGCGGGGTGCGCGCGGTGTCGTTCCGCGACGACGCCGAGGGCGCCCGCCGCACGATCAACGCCGATGTCGCCGAGACGACCCGGCAGTTGATCGACGAGCTGCTGAAACCGGGCGACGTCCGCGCCACGACGGTCTCCGCACTGGTGAACGCGCTGTACCTGAAAGTGGCGTGGCGCAACAGGTTCGCCGAGGGCGGGACCGGGCCGAGGCCGTTCCGCACCCCGTCCGGACCGGTCGACGTGCCCACCATGGTGCTGACCGAGACGGTGGGGTACGCCGCGGTCGACGGGTGGCAGGTCGTGCGGCTCCCGGGCGCCGGGCAGGTGGAGGCGCTCGTCCTGCTGCCGGACGGCGACCTCGCCGAGGCCGAGGCCGCGCTGACCGGTGAGTCGCTGGCGGCACTGGTGGAGGCCGGGGGGCGGGCCATGATCACGCTGCTGCTGCCCAGGCTGGTGGTGCGGTCGGAGGCGAAGCTGCGGTCCGCGCTGTCCGGGCTGGGCGTCCAGGCGGTCTTCACCGACGAGGCGGACCTCAGCGGGATCAGCCCGGACCGGCTGGCCGTGGACGAGGTCGTCCACGAGGCGGTGCTCAAGGTCGACGAGCAGGGCTTCGAGGGCGCGGCGGCCACGGCGGTCATGATGCGCGCGGTCAGCCTGTCCATCGGCGAGCCGCTGCAGGTCGCGGTGGACCGGCCGTTCCTGTTCCTGGTCCGGAATCGTCGTACCGGTGTGCTCTACTTCGTGGCGAGGGTGACGGACCCGTCCTGATCCCGTTCCGACCGGCTGTCACACATCGACCCGGTACCT
Organism: Actinokineospora sp. PR83; assembly: GCF_021056305.1. Lineage (NCBI taxonomy): Bacteria > Bacillati > Actinomycetota > Actinomycetes > Pseudonocardiales > Pseudonocardiaceae > Actinokineospora > Actinokineospora sp. PR83. The sequence continues at coordinate 148,339 of NZ_JAJCXD010000040.1, read as the reverse complement.
CGTCTCCCGAGTACACGGCCCCGCACGGGGCCCTGCGACGGAGGAGTCCGAGATGGCCCGTATCGACGGTGTGGACGGCAAGTCGGGTGGTCCGGTGCTGCGGGTGCTCTACCGGTTCGCGGCCAAGCGGTTCGGGGCCGTGCCCGAGCCGCTGACCGTGCTGGCCCACCACCGCGGGCTCATGGGCGCGAACGTCGTCCACGAGCTCGCCGCCCAACGGGCGTCCACGGTGCTGCCCGCCGCCGTCCGCGAGCTGGCGGTGTACCGGGTCGCCCAGCGGCTGGGCTGCTCGTGGTGCGTCGACTTCGGCGCCATGCTCCAGCGCCTCGACGGGCTGGACGTCGAGCGGCTCGCCCACATCGATGACCACGCCACCTCGTCCGCCTACACCGACGACGAGCGGCTGGCCATCGCCTACGCCGACGCCATGACCGACACCCCGGTCGGCGTCACCGACGCGCAGTTCGCCGAACTCCGGGAGCGGTTCGGCGAGAAGGGAGTGCTCGAACTGACCTACCAGATCGCGCTGGAGAACATGCGCGCCAGGATGAACGGCACGCTCGGCATCGTCGACCAGGGCTTCAGCTCGGGGGAGGCGTGCCGGGTGCCGACCCGGTGACCCCGACCAGCTTGTCCGGGTTGACCACGTCGTAGACCTCCGCGATCCGGCCGTCCCGGACCGCGAAGGTGGTGACCCGGGCACCGAGCGGCCGGTGCCCGTCACCGCCGGTGGTCGCGGGCAGCACCATGCCCAGGTCGCCGTTCACCAGCACCAGGCGCCCGCCCGCCAGGGCGGCGGGGCCGTACATCGCGAGCAGCCCCAGCAGGAACCGGCCGATCCGGTCGGCGCCGACCACCCGCTGCCGCGCCGTGCGGGCCTTGCCGCCGCCGTCCCCGGTGAGCACGGCGTCGGGGTGCAGCAGGGCCACAACCCTGGCCAGGTCGCCGGAGGCCAGGGCGGCGAGGAAGTCCTCGACGAGCCCGCGCTGCTGCGGCAGCGGCACCCGCGGTGGCGGGTCCGCCGCGGCCGCGGCCCTGCGGGCCCGGGTGGCGTGCTGGCGGGCCGCCGCGGGTGAGCAGCCCAGGGTGGCGGCGATCTCGCCGAACGGGACGCCGAACGCGTCGTGCAGCACCAGCGCGACCCGCTGCTCCGGGGTGAGCCGGTCGAGCACGACCAGGGCGGCCAGCCGCACGCCGTCGTCGCGGACGACCACGTCCAGCGGGTCCTCGGCGGCGGCCGGGCCGGGGGCGCCGGGCAGCGGGGTGACGATCGGCTCGGGCAACCACGGGCCGACGTAGCGCTCGCGGCGGGCGGTGGCCGACCGCAGCCGGTCCAGGCACAGCCTGCCCACGGCGGTGGTCAGCCAGGCCCGCAGGTCGCGGATGCCCACCAGGGTCTGTTCGTCCACACCGGACAGGCGCAGCCAGGCGTCCTGCACCGCGTCCTCGGCGTCGGCCAGGGTGCCGGTCAGGCGGTAGGCCACGCCCACCAGGTGCGTGCGGTGCTCGGCGAACCGCGCGGCGAGGTCGGCGTCGGCTGGCACGCGACCATGGTAGGCGCCGCCGCGGGCGCCCGTGGCAGCCGAGGTGACCACCGGGAGGGCGGGGGGCGGTGACCTGAAAGCCGGGAGTCGGCGCACGCGCATAGACTTGACGACCGTGGCAGGACGCATCCGGGAAAGCGACATAGCACTCGTTCGCGAGCGCAGCCGGATCGACGAGATCGTCGGCGAGTACGTCCAGTTGCGGCGGGCGGGCGGCGGCGCGCTCAAGGGGCTGTGCCCGTTCCACGACGAGAAGACCCCGTCGTTCAACGTGCGGTCGACGCACGGGACGTTCCACTGCTTCGGCTGCGGCGAGGGCGGCGACGTCATCGCGTTCGTGATGAAGATCGACCACCTGTCGTTCGTCGAGTCGGTGGAGCGCCTGGCCGAGCGGGTCGGGTTGCAGTTGACCTACGAGGGCGGCGGCGCCAGCGTGCAGCGCGACCGGGGCACCCGGTCGCGGCTGGTCGACGCGCACAAGGCGGCCGCGGAGTTCTACGCCGAGCAACTGCGCACCCCGGAGGCGGTGACCGCGCGGGAGTTCCTGGCCGAGCGCGGCTTCGACGAGGCGGCCGCGGCGGTGTACGGCTGCGGGTTCGCCCCGGCGGGCTGGGACCGGCTGACCAAGCACCTGCTCGGCCGCGGCTTCGAGGTGGCCGAGCTGATCAAGGGCGGCCTGGTCAAGGAGGGTCGGCAGGGGCCGATCGACCGGTTCCACCGGCGGCTGCTGTGGCCGATCAAGGACATCGGCGGCGACGTGGTCGGCTTCGGCGCGCGCAGGCTCTTCGACGACGACCAGATCCAGGCCAAGTACCTCAACACCAGCGAGAGCCCGATCTACAAGAAGTCCAACGTGCTGTTCGGGCTCGACCTGGCCAAGCGGGAGATCGCCAAGCGCCACCAGGTCGTCGTCGTCGAGGGCTACACCGACGTGATGGCCATGCACCAGGCGGGCGTGCCCACGGCGGTGGCCTCCTGCGGCACCGCGTTCGGCGCCGACCACATCCGGGTGCTGCGCAGGCTGCTGATGGACGACGACGCCTTCCGCGGCGAGGTGATCTTCACCTTCGACGGGGACGAGGCCGGGCAGAAGGCCGCCCGCAAGGCCTTCGACGACGAGCAGGAGTTCGCCGCCCAGACCTTCATCGCCATCGCCCCCGACGGCATGGACCCCTGCGAGCTGCGCCAGGCCAAGGGGGACGTGGCGGTCAAGGACCTGGTCGCCCGACGCACCCCGCTGCTGAGCTTCGCCATCCGCTCCGAGCTGGCCAGGATCGACCTCGACACCGCCGAGGGGCGCGTCGACGCGCTGCGCCGCACCGTGCCCATGGTGGCCCGGATCAAGGACCACTCGCTGCGCGACGAGTACGCCCGCCAGCTCGCCGGGTGGGTCGGCTGGGACGACACCGCCGCGGTGGTCCGCCGGGTCCGGGAGAGCGCGGGCGGCCCCGCCCGGCGGTCCCGCACCCAGGTGGACCAGAACCAGGGCGCGCTCGCCGTCGAGACCACCGGCCCGGCCCGGCCGGATCCGCGCAACCCGCGCCTGCACGCCCAGCGCGAGGTGCTCAAGCTGGCGCTGCAGGAGCCCGCCCTGGCGGGCCCGATGTACGACTCGCTCCCGGTCGAGGTCTTCACCGACCCGGCCTACGCCGCCCTGCACCAGGCCGTGATCGACGCGGGCGGCACCGCCTCCGGCCTCGGCGGCGGTGAGCTGCTGGAGGCCGTCTCCAAGCAGTGCCAGGGCGACGTGGTGCGCAAGCTGGTCAGCGAGCTGAGCGTCGAGCCGATGCCGCTGCCGAACAAGAACGCCGCCGCCGAGCGCTACGCCTCCGCCATCCTCGCCGCGTTGCAGCGGGAGTTGGTGGCCAAGCAGATCGCCGACATCAAGTCGCGGTTGCAGCGGGTCTCGCCGATGGAGCACCCGGACGAGGCGCGCGCGCTGTGGGGGGACCTGGTGGCGATGGAGGAGTGGTACAAGGCGCTCGGCAACCAGGCCGCGGGCGGTGCGGCGTGATCGGCTTCCTGCAACGGCTGCTCAGCGGCGTGCCGAAGGGATTCACCGGCGAGCTGGAGCGCGACGAGACCGTCGGTGCGGCGGCGACCGTGCGCGGCGGTGGGCACCTGCTGGCCACCTCGCTCGGGCTGTGGGTGCCGGAGCCGGAAGGTCCGCGCCGCATCGGCTGGCACCTGGTCTCCAAGGCCACCTGGGGCGGCGGCGCGCTGGAGGTCGTCGAAGCGGAGGAGGTCGGCGAAGCGGGTGCCGCGGTTCTCCTGGCCGACCTGCGGCCCCGCCGCTACGTCGTGGAAGCGCCCGGGAAGCTGCCGCAGGCCGTGCACCGCAGGGTCACCGGTTCGATCCGCTCGCGGCACCACCGCGAACTGCCCGGTGGCGGGGCGTGGTTCGTCCAGCGCAAGCTGCCCGGCCGGGACGGAACGGTCCTGCAGGTCCGCCCCGACCCGGGCACCGACGCGGAGCTGGTGCGCGAGATCGCCGCCGAGGTCGCGGCCAAGATGTCCGGCGGGCTTCCGGATGAGGAGCACCCGCAGTAAGGTAACCGTACGGACGTACTGTTACCAGGGGGCGCCATGTGGGATCCGGCCGAGTACCTGACCTTCGGCGACCACCGGGGCAGGCCGTTCCACGAACTGGTCGCCCGCATCGGCGCCGACAGCCCACGAGCCGTGGCCGACCTGGGATGCGGACCCGGCAACCTCACCACGACCCTGGCCCGGCGCTGGCCCGACGCCCGCCTGACCGCGATCGACTCCTCCGCGGAGATGGTCGCCGCGGCCCGCGAACGCGGCGTCGAAGCCGAGGAACGCGCCGTCCAGGACTGGGAACCCGCCGCCGACACCGACGTCGTGGTGACCAACGCCGTGCTCCAGTGGGTCCCCGGGCACCAGGACCTGCTGCGCCGCTGGGCGGCCGAACTGCCCCAGGGCGCGTGGATCGCGGTGCAGGTCCCGGGCAACTTCGGTGCCCCGTCCCACGCCCTGGTCCGCGAACTGGTCGCCGAACCCGAGTGGCGCGACCGCCTAGAACCGGTTCACCTGCGCGAAGAGGACGCCGTCCTCGACCCCGAGGGCTACGCCGACCTGATGAGCACCGCGGGCTGCACCGTCGACGCCTGGGAAACCACCTACGTGCAACGGCTGACCGGCCGGGACGCGGTCCTGGAGTGGATCACCGGCACAGCCCTGCGCCCCATCCGCGCCGCCCTGCCCGACCCCGACTGGACCGCCTTCCGCGCGGCCCTGGCCCCGCGCCTCGCCGCGGCCTACCCGCAGCGGCCCGACGGCACCACCTGGTTCCCGTTCCGCCGGGTCTTCTTCGTCGCCAGGACGCCCTGAGGCCGCACCCCGGGGCGTCCCGGCGACCGACCGTCAGCCCTTGGAGTCCGCCTTGGTCCCGAGCATCTCCCCGACCTTGGCCCGCGCGATCCCCGCCGCACCCTGCACCGCGGGGTGGTCGGCGACCTTGCGGTACGTGCGCACGATCTGGTCGTACCGCCCCCGCCCGGCCTTGGCGCCGAGCACGTACCCGACGCCTGCTCCTACCAGGAACCCCATCACGTGCTGCCTCCTGAATGTGTCGACTTGTCGGACATCCTCCCCTACCTGCCGGTCTGCCGCTCCGGGCCGGGGTGGGCACCCCCCGGTAAAACCGGTCGCGGGGATGCGCTAGAGTTACTGCTCGTCGGGTTGAAGCCCGGCGGAACGCCCTTCCTCCATAGCTCAATTGGCAGAGCATTCGACTGTTAATCGAAGGGTTACTGGTTCGAGTCCAGTTGGAGGAGCCAAAACCCCAGGTCACATGGCCTGGGGTTCTTTGCTGTCCGGGACCCGTGCACGGTTTATGCACGGTTTTCACGTCGACTCGTTCTCGCCGCTCAGCGCCTCCAACACGGCCGCCGCCCCCGTTCGTTGTGCCTTCCGACCCAGGTACACGTCCTGGGTCATGGACACCTTCGCGTGGCCGAGCTGGTCGGCGATCACCCGCGCCGGAAGCCCGGAGTCGTCCATCAGCGTCGCCACCGTCTTGCGGTAGACGTGGCTGGTCACCCACTCGAAGCCCGCGTCATCGAAGACCACCCGAAGGTCCGCGTTCGTGTTCGACGGGTCGCGCAGCCCACCGAGCGGAGCGGTGAACACCGGATCGTCCGCCCCCGGGTTCTCCGGCCGCCGAGCCCGCAGCATCGCCACCGCCCACGAGGGCAGCTCCAACTTCCGCCACCCGCTCTTGCTCTTGGGCTTCGGCTTGATCCACAACCCCTTGCCCCGCTCCCGGATGACCGTCCCGCGCACCTCCACCGTCTTCCCGTCCAGGTCCACCGCACCCCAGGTGATCGCCGCCGCCTCACCGATCCGCAAGCCAGTGGCGAGCATCACATCCGTGAAGTCGGGCAGATCCCACCCCGCCGACTTGGGGTGAGCCGCGATCCTGGCGCGCAGCAGCACCGCCTGCTCCAGGGTGAGCGCCACGGCCACCCCCTGCGCCAAGCCCTCGATCCGGATCACCCCCTTGGCGACGTTCATCGACAGCGCGTCGTGTCGCACGGCCAGGCCGAGCACCCCGCTCACCACCGTCCGCACCGCCTTCGCCGTCGACTTGCCGTGGTTCTTCGCCGTCACCCTGATCAACCGGTCGACCCGCGACACCGTCACCTGCCGCACCCGCAACTCACCCAGTGCGGGAATCACCTGCTTGTCGAGTCGATCCCGGTACAACCGAGACGTGTTCGGCGACTTCCGCCCCTCGCTCACCGCCTCCTCGATCGAGGTGAACCACGCCTCCGCCACCACGGCCACCTTCGTGTCCGGCGTGATCTCCTCCGACTGGTCCACCCGCCCCCGATCCCGCAACGCGCGCTTGAGCCGCTGATCGGCATCCGCCTTCGAGACCCCGGTACGCCGCACTCGCCGAACGCGGCCGTCGTAATCGCAGTAGTCGGTTTCCGCCCGCACCCGCCGCCCCGCGAGCTTGTAGTACCGCACAGAGCCGTAGGTGCCGACTTCCAACGGTGGCCGAGGCATCAGGCCGCCTCCGCCACGTCGTCCAACCCGTCCACCCAGGCCCGCACATCCTCTTCCCGATATCGCACGTGCTTGCCCATCCGACGCCCCACCGGCCCGTACCCGCGCGTCCGCCACCGGTACAACGTCGTCACCGGCACCCGCAGGTACGCCGACAGTTCCTCGATCGTGAGCAGGTTGCCCATGGATTCCCTCATGCTGTTCCCCCAGGTCAGGCGGCCATCGGCCGAGTTGCTGAAAGATTCGATTCCCCTGGTGGCGGCTGCGCGGCGAGTAGCGCCGTCTCGTACTCCGCCCGCCACGTGATCCGCTCCGAAATGGCGTGCATCAGCAGATGCGCCCGAGGCGGAGCACTCGTGTCCCCGGGCGCGAGCTTGCGCCACACCAACCGCGACGTGTCCCGCTCCGGCTTGGCGATGCCCACCGCCGCCAACATCCGCCGCACGAACCCGACCCGATCCGCCTTGTGATCGGCGAGCGTCTTCCCCGACCACTTCCGCGACACCAGCACCCGCCGCCCAGGCAGCCCCAACGTCGACCGGCGATGAGCCCGCCCCTTGCAGTGCCCCGGGACCGTCTTGGACGTCACCCCCAGCGGTTGCACCCCGTAGAGCAGCCACACCGCACACCGGGGCGAACACGGCGTGATCTGCAACTCCGCGTGCAGCCGCTCGTGGTGCGCCCGTTGGGCGTCGGTGGTCGCCTCCACGACCTCACCGGTGGACTTCGTGAGGTACTTCGTCAGGTAACCGATGTGCCGCCCGGACTCCTCCGTCCCGCCGAGGATGCCTTTCGAGTGAACTTGTGCCCCGAACGTGGCCACGTGCGCGGGGTCTTCCACCTGGTCCACCGCATCGGCCCACGCGGTCAACGGAGCACGGGTGTCCGGGTCGACAAATTCCCTCTCCTCCGGGTCCCACACCGGCAACCGGTACCTGCCATAGACCTGTTCGTCGTGCGAAGGCCACCACACCTGCAAGTACGTCGCCGCCGTCACCTGCCGCAACACCTCATGCGACACCGAACCCCGAATCGCCGCGTGCAGGTGCGGAGCCGTCCGCTTCTGCGGCTCCACCGTCGCGAAGTACTGCACATCCCACCCCACCGCGCGCCGAAGGTTCTGCCACCACCTGTCCACCAGCGAAGCGAAGTGCACTGCGTCCCGAGCAGCCCGCCGGTAGTCATACGCGGCCGGGTTCACCGGAGAGCCGTCACCGCGGACCCGCCCATAGGAATCGCAAGTCAGCGTGACGAACATCGACGGCCGGTAAGCCCCCGCGTACTCCCGCCCCACCGTGCGCTTGGCGACCTTGAGCCGAGGCAGATCCGGAACGTCCTGACGCCGCTTCGTCGACCGCTTCGGAGCCCGCCTGCCCGCACCATCCGGGTTCGGCATCCGCCCACGCATCCCCGACGCGTGCAACTCCCCGTCAACGGTGCGGATCTCCTCCCGCAGCTCGTCCGCCTCCCCGGCCTCCCCGTTCTCCACGGATTCCCGATACGCGGCAACCAGATCAGCCCGGTACTCCACCAAGGCCCGCTGATCCGCTGTGGCCTCACCACGCCGGTCGACAGGTTCGGTGGCCATGTGCCAACCCTCGCGGCACTGAACCATCCGCAACGCCTTGGCCTTCTTGGCACACGGCGCACACACCGACTCCACAGTGGAACCACACGGCACGCCGACATGCCGCACCGAACCCGTGTCCGAGTCCGTGACCTCCATCGTGAACGGCCGAACACACACCCCATGCTGCTCCGCCGCCGCCGTGATCACATCCGCCGACAACGGCCCACGCAGCCGAACCACGGTGTCGTCCTGCTCAGGGATGCTCACGCCGCCTCACCGTCCCACTCGACCTTGTCCGGGAACGGCACGACCGTCGCCGAGGTGCCCGTGACGTAGTGGCGCAGCTCCACGAGGTTCGTGTCTGTCGGGTAGAACGCCCGAGCCCGCACCGGCTCCCGACGGCCGTCTTCCTTTACCCAGGCGACCCCGGGTGTGTGTTCACTGATTTCGTGAGCGTTCGCCCCCCGCGCCCGGACACCGTCGCCAAGCACCATGTCGACCTGGGCGGCCTCATCCAGGCGCAGCGCGGTGCGGGTGGTGAACAGGTTGCGGAAGGGCACGATCTCCTTGCGCGGGTCCTGCACCAACGCCAGCACCCCGAACCCCGGTGCCCGCCCCTGTGAGGTGATGGTCTGCAACGCCGCTTGTGCCCGCTCCCGCAGCTTGCGATCCGGCTGATACGCGATCAGGTCCGCCAGCTCATCGACCACCAGCAGCGTGAACGGCTCCCCGGTGTCCCGGGACCACCAACGCTGCACACCCCGGTACCGGCCCGCCCGCTCCCGCACGTCGGCGGCAACCTGTTCCAGCAGCTCCACCGCCGCAGGACCGTTGTCGTAGGCGAGCCGGGCGAACAGCTCTGGTGCCTGCCCCAGCTCCATCCCGCCCTTGGGGTCGATGCCCACCAGGCGCACGGCCCCGGACCGGATCAGCGGTGCGAGAGCCCACAGCACCGCCCACAGGATTGAGCCCTTGCCCGCCCCCTGGACCCCGACGACCAAGTGTTGCCCGCCGAGGAGTCGCAGCCGCCAGGGCTTGCCGGTCTCGGTACGGCCGATGCTCACCCGTCGCAGATCCACCGCGGATTCCTCCGTCAACGCGGGCACCGGCAACACCCGGGCCAGCGGGTCAGCGTGCACCAGGTTCAGCGCCAGCGACCCGGGCCGCGTGACCCGGACATGGCAGGACCGGGCGCCGAAGGCGTGCGCCAACCCGGAGGCCCGCGCCTCCCAGTGCTCCGGAGCCTGACCCTTGACCATCCGAACGTGCACGGTGTCGCGCCACCAGTCCGACCGGGTCCGCCGCAGCCTTGGCAGGTACTCCCGCCCCCGAGCCTTCCCATCCAACGAGGTCAACCGCATGACCGTCCGCCACTGCACCGCGTACACCAACGCCCGCCGAACCTCAGTCCGCGCCCACCGGACACGGGTGTGGAACCCCTCCGGGTCCTGTCGCCACCACACCGCCGACCCCACACCTACGACGAGGACCAGGCCGCCGAGCACCCACCCGTTGACCCAGTACGTCCCCACCCCGACCAGGCCGAGGACAACCGTGGTCGGGTAGTACCAGGCCAGCCGCACCGCCTTGGCCGTCACCCACACGGCGACGATCACCAGGGCGACCGGGGCAAGGACGAGCTTGACTCCATCGGGCAGCAGAGTCCACCACGGCAGCCGAGGCCGGTTGATCTCCAACGGGGCGGGATCGGCCCACTTGTCACGCCGGGTCATCGCCCACCCCTGAAAAGATGAGCCGTTTCAGGGTGCGGACGGGTTCCGGGGGTTGACCGGGTCTGGTGGTGATCTTCTAAGGTTGCCATTGTCTGCTCCTGCGAGTGGACAGGCACAGAAGCGGAGGCCGCCAAACCATACCGCTTCTGTGCCCTTTACTTTGTTTCCCAACAAAAAGGCATGGGTCATCACCGCACCATCAGGGCGCGGTTCTAACTGTCTAATGTGGACGTGCGGAGGTCAGTGCTCCCGCAGCCAGGTCCGCCACTGATGCGACGGCGCGGCCACCGAGTCGAGGTGGTCGAGAACCTTGCGGTAGGCGCGTACGTCACCTGGGTTGTCGAGCAGGGTGGTCATCCCGTGGTGGTCGAGGCGGACGTAGCGGGTGGTGTTGCGCAGCCGTACCAGCTCGAACGGTTCCAGTCCGTGTACGCCGGTGACCTGACCGGGCAGGAACCGCAGGTGGACCTGCTCACGTCCGGCGAGGCCGACGAGGTAGGCGAACTGCTCCGCCCGTTGATGCGCGGGAAGTGCCGAAGGCATGGTGACCGCCTGCCGGGTCAGATACACCACGGTGTGCTGCTCTGTGCTCCAAGGCCGTTGGTGCTCCGGCCTGGTGGGTTGCCCGGTGAGCAGACAGTGGTAGCCGGAGGTGCGCAGCCTCGCCGGCAGCACCCACGGTGCCACGATCACCGATTCCCGGGTCAACTTGTGCAGACTGTCCAGCACCTCGTCGCGGTGGTGGATTTCCCCGGCCCCGGTGACGCTGGTGACCCACAATCGGCGCACCCGCTCCCGGGTCTCCCCGCCCCATCCGAACGCGGCCCCGAACGCGCCCAGTTCGTATTCGGAGATGTCGCGTTTGCCCATCATGCACCGGTTGACCGTGGCCGAGGACATCCCGGTCAACTCCGCCAACGACCGACACGTGTACCCGAACCGGGCCGCCTCATCGCGCACCACCGATGCCAACGCCAACCGGGCCACCGGTACGAACGACAGGGGCGCTGCGGTGTTCTCGCTTTCACGCATGATGAGCATCCGGGGTCACCCCCTGACCCCGGTCCAACTGCGCCTGTGCGGCCTGGGCGTGTCCCCGTTCCCGGGTGGCCCAGTACAGGGCCTCGTGGTGGTGGAACCGGTCGATCTCGGCCACCGCCGCGTAGATGCGCGCCGACTCCCGGAAGAACGCCACCCGCTCCGCAGCAGGAGCCGACTCCACCGGCCGTCGAGGCCCCAGGTAGGCGTGGGCCTCCTGCAACGTCCGAATGGACTGTGGTGACTGGGTGGGCTTCGATCGCCGTGTCACCGTGACCCCCGAACCCGCCGCGAGCGTGACGCCCGGATCTGTGAGACCCGAGCCGTCCAGTCCGACGCCTGCGCGGTGAACGCCTGCCCCGCGGCCTCCACCGCCGCCAACGACCACCACGACCCCGTGCAATACGCGGCGATCTCCTGCCACGCCGCCGCCACCTCCGCCGAGGTCTCAGCCATCATCCGGGCCGCTTCCGGGTCCCCCGGGGAAGCCGCCGAGACCGTCCCGGAGGCATGCCCGTACCGGCGGTACGCCGACTCCCACCGCGACAGCACCTCTACAGGAATGCCCCCTACGGCATTGGAATCGGGCAGCGACGAGACGAACTCGGTCCCGTTCGGCTCGGAAGTCACCACGATCACGCCGCCTTCTCCGACTCGCCCGACACCCGAGACGACCGCGCACCCGCACCGGAGCCCGATCCCGTCGCGTGGAAGCCCGTCGCCCGGAACACATACGCCTGGTACTTGAACTCCCCATTGCCCGCCACCCGGGGCTCAGCGGTCAGCCCGTCCAACTCCACCGGCCGCAACCCCGGCAACACCTCCGCCGTGGTCGGCACCGGCTGAACATCAGCCAACAACACCAAGTCGAACGACGCCCGCTTGGCGTTGACCTCCGACGGGTCGGTCACCGTCGCCTTCCACTGCCGCTTCCCGGTCAGCTCGTCCACCTTCTGCCGCACCGGCCGCCCCGCTGAGCGGTCCTCCCGCGACTGGTACTCGGTGTCCGGCGCAACCTCCCCCATAAGCACCAGACCCTGCGGGAACGCCACCCCGAACTCCACGGGGAACCTGTGCCCCTTGGCAATCGCCATGATCGAATCTCCCTGCACCAGGCGACCGCAGTCTCGGCCGCTGATACCAAATTCGGCCCGAACAGGTCCGTTCCCGAGACCACCGAGGTCCGCCTTCGCCCGCCTTGGTCTCGTAAAGTCCGTTCTGTGTCTGCTCCCGGTGCTACAGTCGTCTGCCTGGCCGAAACGGGGGATGATCGTGACCGAGATCGAGACAGCGCTGAAGGTGCTGCTCAGGCAGCGCCACCTACAAGGCCACCGAGCCTTCTGCCGCGAGTACGACCGCGCGGCGAAACGCATCGACCCGCACTTGGTCGGCAAGCACCCGGGAAAGGCCCAGTTCTACAAGTGGTTGTCCGGCGGCCTGCTAGGTCTGCCCTACGCGGACCACTGCCGCGTTCTCGAAGCCATGTTCCCCAACTGGACCGCCGACCGCCTCTTCGCGCCGTACGTAGGAGACATGCCCTTCGTCCCCAGCCCCCGAGACGACCAGCCAGCTCCCCACCCCACCCCCGCGCCACCAACGACGGCCGGAGTCGCGGACATCGTCGCCGCCTACAACAACCGGTCGGACTTCCTCCACCACCTACCAGCGCGCACTCTCTTTGACGACGCCCGCCAAATCAAGATCGCTGGTTTGTCCCTTAACATCCTCTGCCAGAACTACCCGGACAGGTCCCTCCTGGCGCTCCTAGAGGCCGGAACCACCGTCGATGCCCTCTTCCTCGACCCGGACGGCGAGAACATCACCCGCCGCGAGCAGGAGGAGGGAGACCCACCCGGCCACCTGGTCGCCCTGACCCGGATCAACCTGCAAGCCGTGACCCGACTGTGGGACCGCCTCACCCCCGAGGCCCGCCCCAACCTCCGCATCCGCACCTACGACGAGCCGGTCCGCTTCAACATCATCGTGACCGACGACCACACTTGTGTCGTGCAGCCCTACCTTCCAGACTCCCGCGGCTTGGAGTCCCCCACACTCGTACTCAAGCGGCAGCCCACCCCCGGCGGCCTCTTCGACACCTTCGCCGAGGTCTTCGACAACATGTGGGACCGCGCCAAGGACCACCAGTGCGCCTAGACCTCTACGAAGCTGCCCAAATCGCTAACAAGGCTGTAGACCTCGCGGTCCACCTCTTCACTACGCTTACCCCAGACCAGGTCATTAGCAAATCCGACCGCGACACCGTCACCAATGTCGATCTAACCATCGAACGCGAAGTCCGAGACTACCTCCACAGCCAGTTGCCCAACGCTGGATTTCTCGGCGAGGAGGATGGCCAGATTGGTCCTGCGGATGGTGCAGTGTGGGTGTTGGACCCGATTGATGGCACAGCCAATTTTACGCATGGTATGCCACTGTCGGGGATATCCCTGGCCCTAATAATTAACGGCGCCCCTGTTATCGGAGTCATCGCAACACCCAAACTTGCGAACCGCCGATACACGGCAATAGTGGGTGAAGGTAGTTGGTGTGGCACCGGCCGCCTGATGGTAAGCGCCACAGTTGACCCGCGTCAGGCCATTGTGTCAATCGGCGACTACGCAACTGGGCCAGGTTCAGACGAGAAGAACGCCAACCGCCTGCGCCTAACCGAACAGCTTAGCAAGAGCGTCGAACGTGTTCGTATGTTCGGTTCAGCCGCTGTGGACCTCGCTTGGGTGAGTGAAGGAATCACTGATGCAGTGATCATGCTTGTTAATAAACCCTGGGACACGGCCGCAGGTGTGCTAATCGCAGCCGAAGCAGGTGCAATAGTCTTAGATCACCTAGGAGAGCCGCACAACCTGCACTCGCCCTCCTTGCTGGTCGCCAACCCATCTCTTGCTCGGAAGTTAGTGCAACTGATTCGATAAGTCAACATGGTTAAATAGAAAGAGATTAAACTGCCATTAGGGATACCCAATGAAGCGTCACAAATCCCGGGTGTCTATTGTTCATTCTGTACTTGAAGCGCCGGAATGGTGTCAATTGCAACCGTCCGGATAATCCTGGCGTTGTATAGCCATGTGATATTACCGTCACGCTCCTGCAATCCTGTGACAGTAAGTCCCAGGTCTTCGTCATGCGCATTGACAGCAAGATGGTACTGTTCGGGATCGCTCAAGCGAACTCGGTATTTACGAGTCGGTGTCTCGACCGTTTCCATTCCAAAGACGCCCGGCCCGCCGCGATTCTTTTTTGTCAACAGGTGGACTCTGCCAAGAATCTGCACCGCAACCGGAGCGTGGGTATCTTCGGCAAGTTTTGCGGCTACCTCATCAAAAACTTTATAATCATTATGATGAAATTCAAAGGTAAATCGGTCTGACGTGCCTGCTGGGATATCGATCGGATCCCACTCTAATGTAATATCGCCACCTGCTGACTGCTCTGTAACACCTTTCAAGGCGACCGATAGATCGTAAGAAACACCTCGCTGGACTCCTGCTTCAAATCCAGAAAACGATCCTGTCTTCCTGTAGTGATCGAGCGCCTCGGCCGAGGCTTCAAGTGCCTGCGAAATCGACCTGGTTACTGATCGTGCCTGCACAACTTCCAGGCCGGGGATAACAGGCGCGTCTGTGTGGCTATTCGACAAATTTACTGGTGTTTGTGTGGGAGCTAGGGCGGTGACAATATAACTCCCCACCGCTGTCTGCCCCATGAATACTCCGTCCAAATACCGGCTAGCGAACTGGCCATGTTTATTACTGTAACGACGAAGAGGGTCAAGATAGGACTTCGCTCCTGCAACAAGGGTTCCTCTAGCTGCAGAGATTAGTTCTTCGCCAGCTTTCCAAGGGATCAGACCGGCGGGAGCAGTGCTTTCTTTGCGGAAACGGAACGAATCTGCAGGCTCGGATCTAAGCCTGGGCAGTATCTCAGTCAACCACGCCTCTCTTGTGGAAAGCGATTGAGTTTCCGCTAATGCTGCTGCCATTGTTTCCGTGAAATCGTCGGCGGTTGTATCTAGAGGGAGGATTACCGAGAATCGGCGACGATGATCCAGTATGGGCGCAGAAGCGGGTGGCGAAAGTCGTGAGTACATGCCAGTTCGGCCGCCTACGATCTTCCATCCTGTTCGTTCAAGTAATGTCAGAAGTCTTTGGGGGTTAACTTGAGCGACAGTAGGAGCGTCATAAGAAAGATTATTATGGTCCATTTACAACGCCCCTCCTTTGTCAATCTTGTCAAGAATGTCACTCAAGGCGCTTGCGTCGAATATATTACTTGTGGGTATCCGGATCGATGGTGACTGTACACCATCCTTTGGAACTTCGCCCTCCAAGCTTCGCCAGTAACAGCAATGGCGCACTTCGAGTAGGTCGTGACTTGCGGAAGTCCAATCCGCCTGTATTGGTGATGTCACCATGACAATCAAAATTGCCTTGGGTGCGGTACGTCGCTTTTTTGAAAGATGGAGAAAGCTCTCACGTTTGGAAAATTGATAGGAGAACCAACCGTTTGTCGTGTCAGGTTTCTTTGTTGTGGTATTTTTCAACTGTGCGCGAACGGATATTTCCTCATCCACGGTTGGATCTAGGCCAGGACGGATGAACTCTACATCTAAACCGTGTACATCGCGGGCAATGTATTCCATAGAGCATCCGGCGGTTGCTGCCACGGCAGCTACATAACCCTCTTGCAATTGTTCCATGTATTCGGTAAACGTGCGCGGGTTTACCGGAACCACATTTTTTAGTCTAGACATCCTAACTCCCGGTAGCCGTACGCCAACGTTCAAACGGATATCGTTCGAACTGCTCTGGCGTTACACCGCTGGTTCTTGAGGAATTTTCCTCTAGAGGATCAAGGCCGCGCCGCCTGCGCGGCGCGGCGCCGTTGGCCTGTCCCGTGTGCTGGTGGTCCGGGGCCATCGCGCCACGGCGCGGGCTCCCGCTTCGCTCCGCCCGCGCGGGCGCGCGGCACGGCCCAGGCCCGGGCAGGGGAGGCGCCGCGCCACGCAGGCGGCACGGGGTGGGAGCCATGGCAACCAGCGACAGCAGCTCGTGATGGTTGCCGCTGAGCGCGTGGGGTGCTTCTCCGCCCCGCAATCGTCTAACGCTGCGAGGGGCCTATCAAGGGCGCCCGATGGGCGTCGCTGGCGCGATGAGGCACAGCCTCACCCTTGACAGACCCCTCCCAGCGCTAGAAGCGGCCAGTGCGAAGAAGCGGGGGAGACCGAGCCCCGGGTGATCGCTTCGCACCGGTCGACTCAGCCAGGAGGTACCTCGGATGCGCGCCAGCCGCCGTGAGCCCGGACCCAACCAGCTCAGCCTGTGGAGCACCTACGCCCTTCACCAGCGAGCCACCTACCAGGACCCGGCACCGGCCAAGCCCGCCCGCAAGCGCAAGCCGCGGTCTGCCCCGCGCAAGGTCGCCGAGACCATCCTCACGACCACCCGTCAACCGACGACGAGGGCCAGGAGCAAGCGCAGGACGGCCCCTGAGACCCGCTGTCGCACGGGCGCCCGGGGGCCGTCCTGGGTGGGTGTCTGAGGGACTCGTTTAGGGGGATTTATCCCGATGGTGCACGGTCTATGCACGGTTTTCACCGCTCGAAGTCGCCAAACGACGCTAGAGGACGCTTGGCGCTCCGGCGCGTCTGTGCAGGTCACGGCAGGTGTCGAGCAGCAACGACAGACGTTGCGAGAAGTTGATCTTGACTCGAAGGGTTACTGGTTCGAGTCCAGTTGGAGGAGCCAAAACCCCAGGTCACACGGCCTGGGGTTCTTTGCTGTCCGGGGTCGGTGATGCGCCTGTGGTGCACCACGAGAAGACATCGAGCGTGCTCGGAAGTCCTTGTCGGCGGTGTGCGTGTCGCGGAAGTCCGGGGTCGGTGTCGACTCCGGCCTGGTTTGCCCGTTCGGCGGCGTGTGGTGACGACGGTTGCCGGTTCTGCGGGCGGTCGTTCGCTGAACGCCACGACGCCCATCCGCCCGCGATGACCGCTGTGGTCACCACGGCGGTGATCACAGCGGTTGTCAGGTGCAGTGCCCGGTCAGCCACCGGTGCTCGTCACGTCTGCCGGTGGGGGCAGGGGCTCACCGGGTGCGGGCCCGATCTCGGGGTGGGCCAGCACCCACCAGAAGACCCCCAGGGCGACCAGCACCAGCAGGGCGGTCACCACGGCCGTGCGGATGACGATGTCGCGCCTGCGCCGGTCAGCCGACGGCATTGGCGTAATCCAGGTACATCTTTCCCTCACCTTCCAGCGATCCAGCCCTGCATGGCCACGAATACCGAGGCGCTGGAGTACCGGTTGGCCGGGATTGCGGCTGGGCCGTGTACGCCCGCGACGAAGGTCCGGTGGTTGATGTCGAACCAGGACCCGCCGCCCTCGTGCACGCGGTGTCCGACGGTGGACAGCATGCTGTGGCCGGGGCTGTTGACCGTAGAAGCCGAGCACGCGCGCGGCTCACCGTCGGTATTGGTGAAGAAGACCTTCCCCGTGACAGTAGCGACGTAGAGGTCCACGTTCGCCCCTCCGGCCTGAGAGTGGCGTCAGCCAATCGGGTCGTCGCCTCCTCGGCTCGTGCGATCGGGTTCTCCCAGCGGTTCGAGCTGGGTTGGTCGACGGGCTTGACCGCGACCATCCGCTCGGGAGTTCAGTACTCTCACGGTCTTGCGGAAGCCGAGGCGGCAGGGTCACTGGGCCCTGGTCGGGCTTCCGCTCACGCGGACTCACCCCGGAGCAGCGCGGAAGCCGTACGCCCGACGATAACCACGTCTCGGTCACCTGTTCGGGGCCGAATGGGTGATGCGATCTCCCGATGGGTCATACGATTTCACTCTTCTGGGTCCCGTGATGTTGGCGAGGGTCGCAAGCCCGCTCGTCTGCCCGGAACTGGTTGTGCCGGTCTGGGCGCTTCACGGGTAGCGGTCGACGGGAGACAATTGTCGTGCCCGACGGTGATCGGTGATGGCAGTCGGTCACCACCCTGTCCCCCCGAGGTGAGCATGTTCGGGATCGACATCTACGGCCGCTACCAGACCGTGACGGACTGGTGGGCGGTGCGTGGTGCCGGGGTGCGGTTCGCCTGGGTCAAGGCGTCCGACGGCGGTGGGCCCGCGCTGGTGCGCGCCGACGCGCTGGTGGCCGGGGCGCGGTCGGTGGGGATCGCGGTGGGGTTGTACCACTTCGCGCAGAAGTCGCCCGGTCCCGAAGTGCAGGCCGGGGTGTTGGCGGGGGAGGTTTCCCGGCTCGGGGCCCGTGGGGTGGTGCCCGCGCTCGACATGGAGGACAACGCCGGGGCGGGGTTGCGGTGGTCGGTGGCGGAGGCGCGGGAATACGGCACCCGGTTCCTGCACCGGTTGCGGGAACTCGGGTACGACCGGACCGCGATCTACTCCAGCGTCGGCCAACTGGGCCAGTGGCGGCCGGAGGGGTGGGGCGTGCCGGAACTGGTGATCTGGGCCGCCCGGTACGGCAGCAACAACGGCAGCAACCAGGGCCTGGGCGGCTACAGCGGCCGCGTCGACGTCCACCAGTACACCTCCGTCGGCCGGGTCCCGGGGATCTCCGGGTCGGTCGACCTGAACAACGGCCTGACCGATCCCACCGAGGAGGGCTTCTTGTCCGCACTCTCCGACATCGAGCAGCGCACCCTCTACAACCGGGTGATGGGCTTCCTGCGCCAGCGCTGGTACCTGCGCGGTGAAGACGGCAGCATCGCCATGGTCCCCGAGGGCACCCCCGGCGCCATCCCGGCGGCGGCGCTGGACACCCTCGACGGCAACCACCTCGTCGGCCTCCTCGGCGAGGAGGAGGCGGCCGTGGTCGACGCCCTGCGGTTGCTGTCATCCGGCCGGGGCACCGTGGCCGACCTCGCCGCCGCCATCGCCCCGGTCCTGCCCGAGGGCACGGACCCGGACGACTTCGCCACAGCCCTGCGCGTCCGCCTCGCCCCGCCCTCGGGATCCGAGGGCGGAGCGGAGTGACCCTTCCAGCCGAACGCGTGCGCCGTACCGAGTAAGATCACCCTCTCGGGGGCGGTAGCTCAGTTGGTCAGAGCAGAGGACTCATAATCCTTTGGCCGTCGGTTCGAGCCCGACCCGCCCCACTCGTGCTTGACCAGCAAGAACAAGCTACCTACTGATCGACAACATGGGCGTGTCGCTCAGCACTCGGGGGCAGACTCGTCCGTAGCGTCCCCGGGGGCCTGAACCGCAGGGTTCGGGGTCTTGGAGACCACGGAGCGCGTCCGCAGGCCGGCCGTGCTCGTCAGATGCGGGCGGGCGGGCAGCGCCGTCTGCCGGGCGGCCTTGAACGGCCCACCGAGCAGCATCATCACCGCCACCGTCATCACCGGTGGGCGGTCACGATGCCAGTGCCCCACACGACGTCGCCGTAAGCCTGTGGAGCAGCCTGTGTCAACGCTTTCCGCTGTCTTTCATCCCCGAGTGCTGGGTACGGCCGCCGATCGGGTGGTGATCTTTGACCTCGACCTAGGTAGAGGTTTGATCCTGGAGGAGGTCGACTGCCACAGCACGTGAAAGGACGTGACTCGTTCATGGATCTCGGAATCTTTCTCCCCCAGGACGGCTCTGTACCCGTCGCCGCCGCTGCCCGGCGGGCGGAGGACGCCGGACTGGGGTCGGTGTGGATCGGTGACCACTTGGCGGGCGGTCCGATCCTCGACGCCGGGATGGTGCTGGCGACGGCCGCTGCGGTCACCGAGCGGGTGCGTATCGGGTTCGGGGTGTTCCTCCCCGCCCTGCGGCCCGTCGCGTGGGCGGCGAAGCAGGTGGCGACCCTGAGCGTGTTGGGAGAGGGCCGGTTCGACCTCGGGGTGGGGATCGGGGGCATCGACGGGCCGGATTGGTCGGCCGCGGGGGTGCCGTTCGGCGAACGCGCAGCGCGCACCGATGACTTCCTCGAGGTCCTGCCCGCGCTGTTGCGTGCCGAGGCCACCACTGTCGGTGGTGGACGGACGGTCACGCTGGAGCCCGCCGTGACCCCACCACCGGTGTGGGTCGGCGGCGGGGCGAAACCCGCGCTGCGCCGGGTTGCCAGGCATGGGGACGGCTGGCTGGCCTCGCTGCAACCGCCCAAGCGGTTGCGTGAGCACTCCGAGTACATCGCCGAGCACGCCCAGCGGCTGGGACGCCCGGTGCCCCGACTCGGGACGGTCGTGCACGGCGCGCTGGTGGCGCGCTCCGAGCCGGGGCTGTGGCACCGGGAAGCAGCGAAGCTGGCGCGGCGCTACAGCGTCGAACAGGACGAGGCTTTGACCGCGACGATCGCGGGAACACCTGCCGAGGTGGCCGAGCAGCTCGCCGGGTTCATCGACGTCGGTGTCGAGAGGTTGGCCTTCGTGCCGCACGAGGGTTGGACCGCGACCTGCGACCTGCTCGCGGAGGTGGGCGCGCTCCTCGACCGCGGCTGAGCGGTCACGTCCGGGTTGGGGTGCGCTTGCGGGCCAGCCGGTTCATCGCGGGCACCTCGACCCAGGCGTTGAGGACCCTGCCGAGGACCAGGGAGATGGTGAACAGCCCGGTCAGCATCACCAGCGCCTCGTGGGTCGACCAGGAACGGCCCCCGAGAACCAGGTGCCCGAAGGTGAGCACCGGGACGTGGACCAGGTAGAACGCGAACGAGACCTCGCCGAGCGCCACCGCCCGCGGCGCCGCCAGCAGGCTGGGCCGCCCCGCCAGGTCCGTGGTCGCACCTGCCCCGATCAGGCAGGCCAGACCGACCGCCATCGTCGCGTCGGCCGCGTACAGGACGGGCGCGGCGACGGTGGCGGCGTAGCTCACGAGCACGACGACGGTCGCCGGGAACATCCCCACGCGCGGCCACTGCCCGCTGAGCACCAGTCGCCCCAGCACCATGCCCAGCACGAAGTCGGCCAAGCGGACGACGGGGAAGCCGTAGACGAACCACAGCCGGGGGAACGACACAGGCGGGTTCACCCCGGTGAGCGGACCATCCGGAAGTGCGGCGGCCACCGTCGGCATCGCCACGACGAATGCCAGCACACCCGCGCCCAGCCACCACAGCGACCGGGCGGGCACGCGGTCGAGCAGTGGCAGCAACAGGGGGAACAGTGCGTAGAACAGCAGTTCGCAGCACAGCGACCAGGCCGGGGTGTTCACACCGCTGATGACGGTCGGGATGGGTGCCCAGCTCTGCACCAACAGCAGGTTCGGCACGACCTGCGCCACCGTCAGAGTGCCGCCCGTGATCAAGAGCAGCAGGACGACGACCACGCACACAACGATGTTGTTCGGGTACAGCTTGGCCGCCCGCCGCCGCCAGAACGCGGTGATCCGGTCGCCCGGCCGTGCGGAGAAGGTCAGCACGAAGCCGCTGAGCATGAAGAAGAACTGGACCCCGGCCCAGCTCGCGCGCACGAACAGGTCCTGCAGGGTGCTCTGCAAGCCGCTGTCGGCGAAGAAGCCCTGCACCGAGCAGTGGGCGAGGAAGACCAGGAACGCCGCCACGAACCGCATACCGGTCAGCGAGGGCAGCCGAGCGCCGCGGTGCTCGTCGGCGGGCGGCGGTGGGACGACGTCCGGTTGCGGGGTCACCACGTCACGTTCACCGACTTCAGGCCGCCGGTGAGCAGGTCCGCGCGCTGTTCCAGCTCTTCCAGCGGCACCGCCAAGGCGAAGCCGGGAAAGCGCTCGGCCACCGCGGAGAACAGCTCCTGCAGTTCGAGGCGGGCCAGCGGGGCGCCCACGCAGAAGTGTGCCCCATGACCGAAGGTGAGGTGTCGGTTGGGGTGACGTCGCGCGTCGAAGCCCTGTTCGGCCCCCACCAGGTCCTCATCGACGTTGGCGTGCGCCAGCCCCAGCAGGACCATCTCGCCCTTGCGGATGGTCTCGCCGCCGAATTCCAGGTCGGTGTTGGCCCAGCGGGGCAGCGCGCCGCCGATGTCGTCCGGCTCAGGGGTGGCGAACCAGTTCGTCCTGGGCAGCGAGCCGCGCAGGATCTCCTCGACGGCGTCGGGGAGCCGGGCCTCGTCGAGGAACGCCGAGCGCTGCGCCGGGTGCATGGCCATCAGCACCGCCCCGGTGTCGATCGCTGTCACCGTGGTCTCGTGGCCCGCGAACAGCAGGGTCATGCCCAGTGTCACCACTTTGTCCAGGGTGAAGCCCTCCGGTTCGGCCCGGTGGGCTTGGACCAGGCTGGAGAGCAGGTCGTCGCCGGGTTCCCGCAGCCGGGTGTGGACCATCCCGGCGATGTACCCGGCCAGCTCGGCGCGCCCGTGCTCCGACCTGGCCTGGTCGTGCATGTCGGCGGCCTCGTCCGACCAGGCTCGGAAGCGCTCGCGGTGCGTGTACGGCACCCCGAGCAGGTCGCTGATCACCAACGCGGGCAGCGGGAACGAGACGATGCGGTGGAAATCGGCCGGGCGTGGCGCGGCGGCCAGCTCGTCGAGCAGGCCGTCGACGAGGCCGCGCACTCGTGGGGTGAACGCTGCGAGCCGTCTCGCCGAGAACCACTGCCCCAGCAGCTTGCGCATCCTGGTGTGGTCCTGCCCGTCGGTGGGCGTCGTCTTCTGCGGCCTGCCGAAGATCACCGAGTCGGACAGCCTGCCTGCGCTGTCCGGGTCGTCGTGCGTCAGGCCCAGGCGCGGGTCGGACAGCAACCTGCGCACTGTCTCGTAGTCGGTGACGAGCCAGGCGTCGTGACCCGATGGGGTCGTGGTCCGGGACATGCGGGTGGGCATGGGACTTCCTTCCACGAGAGGGGATCAGGCGGCGGGCACGAAGAACCCGCGCAGCACGGGCGGGAACGCGCCCGCATCGGCGGCGGCGCGGGTCAGCCGCGTCGTCACGTCGGTCAGGAGGGCCACCGCCGTCGCGCCCAGGCGCTCGTACGGCCGCCGGTCGAGCCGGTCGGTCGCCGCCTCCACGTCGTCGCGCAGCCGTGAGCCCGCAGCGGTCAGCTCGCCGGAGGCGCCCATCAGGCCGCGTTCGCGCAGCCGGTCCTCGGCCCCGGCCCAGTCCTGCTCGGTCCATCCCCGCTTGGCCATCACCACCGCCTTCGGCATCCCGGAGGGGCTGGCGCAGTGGCTGACCAGGGCATCCAAGCCGCCCAGCTCCGCAGCGCAGAGCGCGATCACGTGCCCGTCACCGCGGTGTTCGCGCAGCAGCGTGGCGCAGTGCCAGAGGGCCAGGTGCGGCTCCCGCGGAATCCGCAGGTCGGCGTTGCCGGAGAACAGCGGACGCCCCGGCTGCCGGCAGGCGTCGATCGCCCGGATCGCCAGCGTCGCGGCCTCGGCCACCTCCGGTGACCCGAGCAGCTCCGCGGGGAGCAGCCTGCTCAGCACGGCGTCGGCGGCGCGCAGCCGGGCGACCAGCGCCTCGCTCGGCGAGACCTTGTCCCACACGGCGGGCACGTGCCGCGCGACCAGGTCGGGGGCGAAGGCGTTGAACGCCGCCACCACGGTCCCCGGCCCCACTGCCCCCAGCGGGGCCGCCCGCCCGGCCAGGTAGGCGGCCATCGGGTCGTCGACCCCGTGCTCCGCGAGCTCCTCGTCCAGGTCCGGGGCGAAGTAGGCGATCGAGTGGAACGAGTTGAGCGCCTCGGCGCACCGGCGGGCGGCCGGGTTCACCGGTCCGTGCCCACGTTGCGGCTGTTGTACTTGAGCTCGTGCGGCGGTACGTCCGGTTCGCCGACGCCGAAGCTGATCACCCGGCGCGGGTGGATGCGGATCACCTCGTCGTCGAGGTCGGGGAAGACCTCGGGGGCCACGACGGTCTTCGCCTCACCGCGGATCTCCACGCAGCGGATGCGCCACGGGTCGGTGGACACCACGTCGTCGACCACGAGCGCGGCGCGGCCGTTGTCGGCGATGTTGCGGAACTTGCGGCTCGTGGCGAAGTTGAACCCGCCGATGTCGATCGTCCCCAGTTGCGGGTTGTAGCGGAAGCCAACGGGGTTGACCTGAACGGTGCCGTCGGGCTGGACGGTGGCCAACCTGCCGACCGGCTGGCTTGCGAGGTATGTCAGCTCAATCTCAGTGAATGCCATGCGAACCAATCCTTGCCGGGGGTCGGACTTGTCTGGCCATCGTGGCGGAAACCTCTTTTTATCGGCAAGACCTCGCATGTCATTTGTACCTGTGGAGATCGTCAAATCGTGGCTGACGGAGCTGCCCGGGCAAGGTTTGACATGCTTTTGAGAATTCGTTGTGGGGTGGCAGGTTGAATCGGGTCGCAGTCGCTGCCAGGGTCGATTGTGACTTTCTGCCACTATGGACAACCGGAGGAGACCGCCGTGCCAGAGGTGCCGACGCTGTTGCTGACATCGACCGAGACCGGGCTCGAGGCGCCCAGCTCCGCACCCGCGGGCCGGGCCGTCTTCCGGTCGGTGACCACCGCCGAGGGGCAGGGGTGGATCGGCCTGGCGCGCCTGGAGCCCGGGGTGGGGTGGCCGGAGTTCCGCGAGCGGCTCGCCGCCACCGTCTCCGACGACCAGGACCGCATCATCGAGGGGATGGCCGGGCTGGACCGCGCCGCGCACCTGCTCGGCGGCGCCGTCGTCCACCCGGACAAGCCCGCGGAGTTCACCGCCGACCTGGTCGAGGGCGATCACGTCCTGTTCGACTACCCCAGCACCGCCGCCGCTGGTGGAACACCCCGTTACCAGTTGTTGGACGTGACGGGGTCCGCGCCGGTCGAAGGGGGCGCACCGCAGGCCACCATCCGTTCGGTGCTGACCTCGGCGGGGCCGCGCTTCGAGCTGGCGGGCAGCCCGGTCGCGGGTGCGCCGTTGGGCTTCGAGAACGCGATGCCCCGGCCCTACCTGTTCGAAGCCGTGCTGTTCCCCATAGCCGACGACGTCACCGAGGACGTGCTGGCCGCCTACTTCGCGCAATTCGTGGACGGCAGTGGTGAGTGGCCGCCGGACCCGCCCTTCGGGCTGGCCGAGGGCACCGGCTGCCTGCCGCTGTCCGCGGGCCACTCGTCCGTGCTGACCCTGGCCGCGCCCGCCGGGCGGTACCTGGTCGCCGACTGGCTCAAGGACCCCAACGACGGGGTGCGGCTGGTCAAGCGCGGCCACTTCAGCGTCATCGAGCTGTCCTGACCCCGAGAGCGGAGGAGCGAGTCCCCATGACCGCGAGCGCCACCACGGTTGACGGCAGGCTGGCCGAACGTCTGGACAAGGACGAAATCAGCGAGCTCATCGACCGCTACCTGGTCACCCTGGACACCGCGGAGCTGTCTGACCGCGACCTGGCCTGGTACCGGCGGATCTTCACCGACGACGTGCGGCTGGTCTTCCCGATCGGCGAGCGCGTCGGTACCGAGGGCCTGGCCGAGTTCCAGCGCACCGCCCGCCTGGCCTGGCAGGCCACCCACCACGTCAGCGCCAACCACGTCGTCGACGTGGCGGGCGATCGTGCGACGGCCAGGGTCCAGCTCATCGGCACACATCTGGATTACGACACCACCGCCTCCGGCGTCGAGCACGCGCACCGCATGGACATGGGCGGCTACTACGACGTCACCGCCGTGCGCACGGACCGGGGCTGGCGCGTCGACTACCTGAGGTTCGTCGTCGTCTGGCTCTCCGGTGGCGGCAAACCCAACGCCAATTACTCCACCGCTCTCTGACGACCGCGCCACAGCGAGGCCCCGGGGTACGCCCCGGGGCCTCGCTCTTTGTGTGGCAGTGGGCGTTGACACTGGGTTTGCGCTGATTTTTCAGGCGATGCGTTCAGCGCTCTTGACGTTCGCCGTGTTTTCGGCGAAGAATGGTTGGCGGATCCGGTGGGAATCTTGTCCACGGAATTCTCAATTCACTTGATTGCAGACTTGTTTTGCGTCTGTCAGGTCTGGTCTTTGTTTTTCCGCGTTGTCGCTGGAGGCGGCGCGCGGCTGTGCGTGCCGTTTTCCGACGAGCCGAGGAGAGGTACATGGACGCACCAGTCATCGTCGTGGGGGCCGGGCCGGCCGGGCTGACGGTCGCCGCCGAGCTGCGCCTGGCCGGAGTCAAGGTGATCGTGCTCGAGCGGCTGCCCCGGCGGACGGGGCAGTCCAGGGGGCTCGGTTTCACCGCGCGCACCATGGAGGTGTTCGACCAGCGCGGGCTGCTCCCCCGCTTCGGCGAGGTGGAGACCAGCGACCTGGGTCACTTCGGCGGCATCCCGGTGGACTTCAGCGTCCTCGACGGTGCGGCGCAAGCCGCCAAGACCATCCCGCAGTCCACCACCGAGCAGGTGTTGGAGGACTGGGCCGTCGAGCTGGGCGCACAGGTGCGTCGCGGTTGGGCGCTCACCGGGCTGCGCGACACCGGCGACGGCGTTGAGGTCACCGTGGACAGTCCAGGTGGCGAGCGGGTGCTCACCGCGCGGTGGCTGGTGGGCTGCGACGGCGGCCGCAGTGCCGTGCGCAAGCTGGCCGGGTTCGACTTCCCCGGCACCCCGGCCACCATGGAGATGTTCCTGGCCGACATCAAGGGGGTCGACCTGGAGCCCAGGATGATCGGCGAGACCCTGCCCGGCGGCATGGTCATGGTCGGTCCGCTGCCCGACGCATCGACTCGCATCATCGTGTGCGAGCGCGGCGCCCCGCCGCAGCGCCGGACCGAGCCACCCGCCTTCGCCGAGGTGGCCGACGCGTGGAAGCGCCTCACCGGCGTCGACATCTCGCACGCCGAGCCGGTGTGGGTCAGTGCCTTCGGCGACGCCACCCGGCAGGTCACCGAGTACCGCAGGGGCCGGGTGCTGCTGGCGGGCGACTCCGCCCACATCCACCTCCCCGCGGGCGGGCAGGGCATGAACACCAGCATCCAGGACGCGGTGAACCTGGGCTGGAAGCTGGCCGCCGTCGTGCGGGGCGTCGCTGGGGAGGACCTGGTCGACAGCTACCACACCGAGCGGCACGCGGTCGGCCGCAGGCTGCTGATGAACACGCGGGCGCAGGGGAAGCTGTTCCTCAGCGGCTCCGAGATGCAGCCACTGCGCGAGGTCCTCGGCGAGCTGGTGCGCCACCGCGAGGTCGCGCGCCACCTGGCGGGCATGGTCAGCGGCCTGGAGATCCACTACGACGTCGGTGGCGGCAGCCACCCGCTGCTGGGTGCCCGGGTGCCGCGGGTGGGGCTGCGCACCGAGGACGGGCGGCAGACCAGCACCACCGCCCTGTTGCGCCAAGGCCGCGGTGTGCTCATCGACCTCGTCGACAACCCGGTCCTGCGCCGCCGCGCGGCGCCGTGGGCCGATCGGATCGACATCGTGACCGCCGCGCCCATCGAGGCGGACGGCGAGGACAACCACGTGACCGGCAGCGCCGCCGTGCTCGTGCGACCGGACGGATACGTGGCCTGGGCCGCGCCGGGCAGCCACGGGGACCTCCCGTCCGCGCTGCGGCGCTGGTTCGGGCCGGACAGCCACTGACACAGAGAGGACCGCACATGCACAGCACGTTGATCGTCGCCCGGATGCGCCCGGAGTCGGCGGACGAGGTCTCGGCGCTGTTCGAGGCATTCGACCGGACACCCATGCCTGAGCGGATGGGCACGCTGCGGCGACAGCTCTTCTCCTACCGGGGTCTGTACTTCCACCTCCAGGACTTCGCCACGGGCGACGGCGGCGAGCGCATCGAGGCAGCCAAGACCGACCCCCGCTTCGTGGGCATCAGCGAGGACCTCAAAGCGCACATCGAGGCCTACGACCCGGACACCTGGCGCTCGCCCTCGGACGCCATGGCCCACCGCTTCTACAACTGGAGCACGCGATGAGCGAGCGCATCGTCGCCATCACCGGCATCGGGGTCACCGCCCCGGGCGGCATCGGCGTCAAGGACTTCTGGAGCCTGCTGACCGACGGGCGCACGGCGACCCGCCGGATCAGCTTCTTCGACCCCTCCCCGTTCCGCTCGCAGATCGCCGCCGAGGTCGACTTCGACCCGGTGCTGCAGGGGCTGACCCCGCAGGAGGAGCGCCGCATGGACCGGGCGGCGCAGTTCGCGGTCGTCACCGCCCGCGAAGCGGTCGCCGACAGCGGGATCGAGTTCGACCGGATCGATCCGCACCGCGTGGGGGTCACCATCGGCAGTGCCGTCGGGGCCACCACCGGCTTGGACACCGAGTACCGGACCGTCAGCGACGCGGGTCAGCTCGCCCTCGTCGACCACCGCTACGCCGTGCCGCACCTCTACAACTACCTCGTGCCCAGCTCGTTCTCGGCCGAGGTGGCGTGGGCGGTCGGCGCGGAGGGCCCCAACACCGTCGTCTCGACCGGGTGCACCTCGGGGCTGGACGCGGTCGGGCACGCCACGGAGCTGATCCGCGAGGGGTCGGCCGACCTGATGGTCGCCGGGGCGACTGACGCCCCCATCTCACCGATCACGGTCGCCTGCTTCGACGCCATCAAGGCGACCACGCCGCGCAACGACGAGGCGGAGACCGCCTCGCGCCCGTTCGACGGCACCCGCAACGGATTTGTTCTCGGCGAGGGGGCGGCGGTGTTCGTCCTGGAGGAGCTCTCACACGCGCGGCGACGGGGCGCGCACGTCTACGCCACTGTGGCCGGG
The DNA here is from genome assembly GCF_021056305.1 of Actinokineospora sp. PR83. NCBI lineage: Bacteria > Bacillati > Actinomycetota > Actinomycetes > Pseudonocardiales > Pseudonocardiaceae > Actinokineospora > Actinokineospora sp. PR83. Next base: position 119,873 of record NZ_JAJCXD010000040.1, on the reverse strand, counting down.
TACGCGTCGCGGTGCAACGCCTACCACATGACCGGCTTGCGCCCGGACGGGCGGGAGATGGCCGAGGCCATCCGCGTTGCGATGGCGCAGGCGGCGATCACGCCCGGCGCCATCGACTACATCAACGCCCACGGCTCCGGCACCCGGCAGAACGACCGGCACGAGACGGCGGCGTACAAGCGAAGCCTGGGTGCGCGGGCGCACGAGGTCCCGGTCAGTTCCATCAAGTCCATGGTCGGCCACTCGCTCGGTGCCATCGGCTCCATCGAGATCGCCGCCTGCGCGCTGGCCATGGAGCACGGTGTGGTGCCGCCGACGGCAAACCTGCGCACCCCCGACCCGGAGTGCGACTTGGACTACGTGCCGCTCACGGCTCGGGAGGCTGGGATCGACGCGGTCCTGTCGGTCGGCAGCGGTTTCGGCGGATTCCAGAGCGCGATGGTGCTGACCAAGCCGAAGGGCGGCCGGGCATGAGTGCGGCCGTCGTGGTGACCGGCCTGGGGATCGCCGCCCCCAACGGCATGGGCGTCGAGGACTACTGGCGGGCCGTGCTCGACGGGGTCAGCGGGATCGACCGCATCACCCGGTTCGACCCCGACAGCTACCCCGCGCTGCTGGCGGGCGAGATCAACGACTTCGCGGCGGCCGATCGGCTGCCGGGCAGGCTGCTGCCGCAGACCGACCGGATGACCCAGCTGGCGCTGGTGAGCGCGGAATGCGCGTTCGCCGACGCAGGGGTCGACCCGGCCGCCATGCCCGAGTACGACATGGGCATCGTGACCGCCTGCTTTTCCGGGGGGTTCGAGTTCGGCGAGAACGAGCTGCGGAACCTGTGGAGCAAGGGCGGGCAGTACGTCAGCGCCTACCAGTCCTTCGCCTGGTTCTACGCGGTCAACAGCGGTCAGATCTCCATCCGCAACGGCATGCGCGGTCCCAGTGGCGTCGTGGTCAGCGACCAGGCGGGCGGGTTGGACGCGGTGGCCCAAGCACGCCGCCAGGTTCGCCGGGGCACACCGCTGATGATGTCCGGTGGCGTGGACGCCACGCTCTGCTCCTGGGGGTGGGCGGCCCTGCTGACCAGCGGCAGGCTCAGCACCGCCACCGACCCCGACCGGGCCTACCTGCCCTTCGACGCCGACGCCGCGGGCCACGTGCCCGGCGAGGGCGGGGCGCTGATGGTCCTGGAGGACGCCGACGCCGCCGCCCGGCGCGGTGCCCCGCGGGTGTACGGGGAGGTGGCGGGCTACGGCTCGACCTTCGACCCGAGGCCGGGTTCCGACCGCGCGCCCGGCCTGCGCAGGGCGATCGAGATCGCGCTGACCGACGCCGGTGTCACGGCCGAGGAGGTGGACGTGGTGTTCGCCGACGCCGCCGCGGTGCCCGAGCTCGACCGGTCGGAGGCCGAGGCCGTCGCGGCGGTGTTCGGTCCGCACGCGGTGCCGGTGACGGCGCCCAAGACCACCACCGGCCGCCTCTACTCCGGCGGGGCGCCGCTCGACCTGGCCACCGCGCTGCTGTCCATCCGGGACGACGTCGTCCCCGCCACGACCGGCGTCCGGGTCCGCGACGACTACGAGATCGACCTGGTCACCGGGTCGCCGCGCACCGGCGCCCCGATCGAGGTCGCGCTCGTGCTCGCCAGGGGCCAGGGCGGCTTCAACTCGGCCGTGGTGCTGCGCGGTCACCACGGATGACCACCACCCGCACGAATGAAGGGATTCCCATGTCCGGCAAGAAGTTCGACATCGACGACCTCAAACGCATCCTCATCGAGGGCTCGGGCGAGCCCGACGGCCCCGGGATCAGCGCGGATCGGCTCGACGACGAGTTCGACCTGATCGGCTACGACTCGCTGGCCCTGCTGGAGACCACCGGTCGGGTGGAGCGCGAGTACGACGTGCGCCTCGACGAGACGCGGCTGGCCGAGATGAAGACCCCCCGCGATCTCATCGCGTTCGTCAACCAGCACATGACCCAGGCCGCCCCGTCAGCCTGACCGGCCACCGAGCACCAGGGAGGAAACCATGGCACAGCAACGGCACACAGCGCTCGTGACAGGGGCGACCAGCGGCATCGGCCTCGCGGTCACCGAGCTGCTCGCCGAGCAGGGGCACCGCGTCTTCGTGTGCGCCCGCACCGAGGAGGACGTCGCCACGCTGGTCAAGCAGCAGCGGGCGGAGGGCCGCGAGGTCGACGGGGTCGCCTGCGACGTGCGCTCCGGCGAGGACGTGACCAGGACGGTGGCCGCGGCCGTGGCCCGCTACGGCCGGATCGACGTGCTGGTCAACAACGTGGGCCGGTCCGGCGGCGGCGTCACCGCCGAGATCGAGGACGAGCTGTGGGACGACGTGATCGAGACCAACCTGACCAGCGTGTTCCGGGTGACCCGCGAGGTGCTCACCTCCGGTGGCATGCGCGCGGGCGACTGGGGTCGGATCGTCAACATCGCCTCCACGGCGGGCAAGCAGGGCGTGGTGCTCGGTGCCCCGTACTCGGCCTCCAAGCACGGCGTCGTCGGGTTCACCAAGGCGTTGGGCAATGAGCTCGCCCCCACCGGCATCACCGTCAACGCCGTCTGCCCCGGCTACGTGGAGACCCCCATGGCGCAGAAGGTCCGCCAGGGCTACGCCGCGGCCTACGACACCACCGAGGAGAGCATCCTCGCGAAGTTCCAGGCCAAGATCCCGCTCGGCCGCTACTCCACCCCGGCGGAGGCCGCGGGCCTGGTCGGTTACCTGGTGACCGACACCGCGGCCTCCATCACCTCCCAGGCGCTCAACGTCTGCGGCGGTCTGGGCAACTTCTGATCCCCGAGGAGGGTTCGATGACCACGCAAGAGACCAAGGTGACCCGCGAGGTCGAGCACGGCATCGATGTCGACGTCCCGGCGGACGCGGTCTACCGCATGATCGCCGAGGTCGAGAACTGGCCGTTGATCTTCCCGCCGACGGTGCTGGTCGAGCACGTGGAGCGCGGCGAGCACGACGAGCGCATCCGGATCTGGGCCACGGCCAACGGCGAGCCCAAGGACTGGACGTCGCGGCGGACCCTGGACCCGGTCCGCCGAGTGATCACCTTCCGGCAGGAGCGCTCGGCCGCACCGGTCGCGGCCATGGGCGGCGCCTGGGTGATCGAGCCGCGTGGAGCGGCGGGCTCGCGGGTGCGCCTGCTGCACGACTACCGCGCCGTCGACGACGACCCGGAGAGCCTGGCGTGGATCGACCAGGCGGTCGACCGCAACAGCCGCAGCGAGCTCGCGGCGCTCAAGCGCAACGTGGAGCAGGCGGCCGAGGCGGCCGAGCTGACGCTGAGCTTCGTGGACTCGGTGCCGGTCGAGGGGACGGCCAAGGACCTCTACGACTTCGTCAACGAGGCGGGGAAATGGCGTGAGCGGCTCCCGCACGTGGCCGCGGTGGACCTGCGCGAGACCACCCCCGGCCTCCAGGTGCTGCGGATGGACACGCTGACCAAGGACGGGGAGCAGCACACCACCGAGTCGGTTCGGGTGTGCTTCTCCGGCCACCGGATCGTCTACAAGCAGACGACCCTGCCCGCGCTGATGGACCTGCACACCGGGCGCTGGGACTTCACCGAGGACGGGCAGGGCACGACCACCGCCTCCTCCCAGCACACCGTGGTCGTCAACCGGGACAACATCGCCGCGGTCCTGGGTGAGCAGGCCACCGTGCAGGACGCGCTGCGCTTCCTGCGCGAGGCGCTGGGCGCGAACAGCCGGGCCACCCTGGGCCACGCCAAGGCCTACGCCGAGGCGCGGCGGTGACCGTGCGCGCGCGAGGCGGGTCGGACACGGACGTCGTGGTGGTCGGCGCGGGCCCGGTCGGCCTGCTGCTCGCGCACGACCTGCGTGCGGCCGGGGTCGGGGTCACGGTGCTCGAACAGCGCACCGAGCCGACGACAGAGTCCCGGGCGTCCACCGTGCACGCGCGCACGATGGAGCTGTTCGCCGAGCGGGCGCTGCTGGCTGAGCTGGACCCGGCGGGCCCGGGGGCGGGCGGGCACTTCGCGGGCCTGCCCCTGGACCTGGCCATCGCCGATGACGACCACCCGCACCGCGGGGTCTGGAAGGTTCCGCAGACCCGGATCGAGGCGGTGCTGGGTGCGCGGGTCGAGGCGGGCGGGGCCACGGTGCTGTTCGGCCACCGCGTCGTCGGCCTGGTCCAGCACGACGACCACGTCGAGGTCGAGGCGGTCGACCCACGTGGCACGCCGCTGCGGCTGCGCGCCGCCTACGTGGTGGGCAGCGACGGTGAGCGCAGCACCGTGCGGCGGCTGGCCGGGTTCGACTTCCCCGGTACCGAGGCGACCAGGGAGCTGCTGCGCGCCGACGTGATGGGCATCGACGTGCCCGACCGCCGATTCGAGCGCCACCCCGCGGGTTTGGCCATCTCCTCGCGGATGCCCGGCGGCGTGACCAGGGTCATGGTGCACGTGCACGGGGTCCAGCCCCGCGACCGCGCCGGGAAGCCCGAGTTCGCCGAGGTCGTCCGGGCCTGGCGCACGGTGACCGGCGAGGACATCGGCCATGGCAGGCCGGTGTGGGTCAACGCCTTCGGTGACGCCGCCCGGCAGGTCACCCGCTACCGCAACGGCAGGGTGCTGCTGGCGGGCGACGCCGCGCACACCCAGCTCCCGGTCGGCGGCCAGGCCATCAACCTGGGCCTGCAGGACGCCGCCGACCTCGGCGTCAAGCTGGCCGCCCGGTTGGCTCCCGGCGGCGGCGACGACCTGCTCGAGTCCTACCACCGCACCCGGCACGAAGCGGGCCGCTCGGCATTGATCGGCATCCGGGCCCAGGCCGAGCTGCTGCTCGGCGGCGAAGACGTGACCGCGCTGCGCGAGGTCTTCGCCGAGCTGCTGGAGCTGGAACCGGTGCGTCGTGACCTCGCCCGCGTGATCAGCGGCTTGGCCGCTCCCCGGGACGTCCCGGCCGACCCCGCCGGGGCCCCGCCCGCCACCCCCAGGAACGACAGGAGGAAAAGCATGGGAACGCTGGAAGGCAAGACCGCGCTCGTCACCGGGGCCAGCCGCGGTATCGGCCGGGCCACCGCGGTCCGCTTGGCCCGCGAGGGCGCGCTCGTCGCCGTCCACTACGGGCACGACGACACCGCGGCCAAGGAGGTGGTCACCGCCATCGAGAACGATGGTGGTGCCGCCTTTCCCGTCCGGGCGGAGCTGGGGGTTCCCGGCGACGTGCACGAGCTGTTCGTCGGCTTGGAGCGGGGTCTCAAAGAGCGCGTCGGCGGTGTCGGCCTGGACATCCTGGTCAACAACGCGGGCGTGATGGGCGGGACCGCACCGGAGGACCTGCGGCCGGAGCAGTTCGACCGGCTGTACGCGGTCAACGCCAAGGCCCCCTACTTCATCATCCAGCGCGCCTCGGACAACCTCGCCGAGGGCGGCCGGATCATCAACATCTCGTCCGGGCTGACACGCTTCGCCAATCCGCAGGAAATCGCCTACGCCATGACCAAGGGAGCGGTGGATCAGCTCACGCTGCACTTCGCCAAGCACCTGGGGGCGAGGGGGATCACCGTCAACAGCGTCGGTCCCGGCATCACCGACAACGGGACCCCGGTGTTCGACATCCCCGAGGCGGTGGACCAGATGTCGCGGATGTCGGTGTTCGGCCGGGTCGGCGCGACCGACGACATCGCTGCCGCCGTGGCGTTCCTGGCCAGTGGCGACGCCCGGTGGATCACCGGGTCGTACATCGATGCCAGCGGCGGCACGCTGCTCGGGGGCTGATGTGACGGGGTCCACGCCGGTGGCGATGAGCCAGGGGCACCGGGCGCTGCTGGTGGTGCTGGCGGGCAACATGTTGCTCGACGCCCTCGAGGTGTCGGTGTTGCTCCCGGCGCTGCCGGTGGCGGCTGCCGAACTGGGCGTGGGCGTGGTGGGCGCGCAGTGGCTGATGAGCGGGTTCGCGGCGGGGTTCGCCGTCTTCCTGCTGGTGGGACCCGCCATCGGCGCTCGCTGGGGCAGGCGCGTGCCCTATGCGAGCGCCCTGGCGGTCTTCGCGATCGCTTCCGTCGTCGGCGCGCTCACCGGGAGCTTCGCGGTGCTCGTCGCCAGCAGGGTCGTCAAGGGCGCCTGCGCCGCGCTGACCGCGCCAGTCGGGTTGGGCATCATCGGCGACGCCTTCCCGCAGGGGCGGGCACGCTCGCGCGCGGTCGGGGTGTACTCCCTGTTCGGCGCGGTCGGCTTCACCGCGGGGCTGCTGTTCTCCGGCCTGGTCTCGCTGGCGGGCTGGCGGTGGGTCCTGGCGTTCACCACGCCGGTGGCCGTGGTGCTCGCCGTCGCGGCTTCACGGGTGATCCCCGGCGGCGCACCCGCCGTTCCCGCCCGCCGCGGGCGGAGGGTGCTGCCCGGCACGTTCGTCAGGGCCGCAGTCGGGGCCGCCGCCCTCAACGGCACCTACCTCGGCTTCCTGCTCCTCACGACCTTCACCCTGCAACGGGACCTCGGCTGGCAGCCCTGGCAGGTGGCGCTGGGCCTGTTGCCCGCGTGCGTCCCGCTCGCCGTGTCCGCGCCGCTGGTGCGCGGGCTGCTCGCCCGTGTCGCTCCCGGGCGGCTCATCGCAGCGGGCACCCTCGCGGCCACGGTGGCCTACGCGTTGAGCCTGGTCCCGACCGAGCGGACGTCCTACGCGGGGGACATCCTGCCCGGGTTGCTGTTGATCGCGGCGGCGTTCGTCCTCTCGTTCGCCGCCTTCAACGCCGGTGCCCTGGCCGGGATCGACCCGGTGGACCGACCCGTCGCGGTCTCGCGCTACCAGTGCGGCGTGCAGTGCGGCGCGGTTGTCGCGCTGGTGCTGACCGCCGTGCTCAGGGAGCACACCGGGTCGGACCGGCCTGCCCTGCTCCTCTTGACCGTGTGCGGCGCGCTCTCCGTCGCTGTCGCGGTCCTCGGAAACCCGCACACCGAAGACCGGAGGTAAGGCCGTCATGACCGAGGTTCTCACTCAGTTGCAGGACAAACGCGCCGAGGCGAGTTCCGGCGTGGACCCCCTGGCCACCGAACGCCAGCACGCCAAGGGCAAGCTGACCGCGCGCGAGCGCATCGATCTGCTCCTGGACGAGGGGTCGTTCCAGGAGACTGAGCAGCTACGCAGGCACCGCGCCACCGGGTTCGGCCTGGAGGACCGGCGGCCCTACACCGACGGCGTGGTGACCGGCTGGGGGACGGTGCACGGGCGCACCGTGTTCGTCTACGCCCACGACTTCCGCATCTTCGGCGGCGCCCTCGGCGAGGCGTACGCCGACAAGATCCACAAGCTGATGGATCGCGCCATCGCGGCCGGGGCGCCACTGGTCTCGCTCAACGACGGCGCGGGCGCCCGCATCCAGGAGGGTGTGACCGCGCTGGCCGGGTACGGCGGGATCTTCCGCCGCAACACGCGCGCCTCCGGGGTGATCCCGCAGATCAGTGTGATGCTGGGCCCGTGCGCGGGTGGGGCGGCGTACTCGCCTGCCCTGACCGATTTTGTGTTCATGGTGCGTGACATCTCGCAGATGTTCATCACCGGGCCCGACGTCATCGAGTCGGTCACGGGGGAGCAGACCACGCAGAACGACCTCGGCGGCGCGGACGTGCACGGTGGGATCTCCGGTGTGGCGCACTTCGTCTACGACGACGAGCACGCCTGCCTGGAGGACGTCCGCTACCTGCTGTCGATCCTGCCTGCCAACAACCGCGAGATCCCGGTCGCCGGCACGGTCACCGACCCGGTGACGCGCCGGACCGACTCGCTGCGCGAGCTCGTCCCCGCTGACGGGAACCAGCCCTACGACGTGCGCGATGTGGTCGCTGAAATCGTCGACGACGGCGACCTGCTCGAGGTCAGCGCGGACTGGGCGGACAACATCGTGTGCGCGTTCGCGCAGGCGGGCGGTCACACCGTCGGGGTCGTGGCGAACCAGCCCAGGTCCATGGCGGGCGTGCTCGACATCCACTCCAGCGAGAAGGCAGCCCGGTTCGTCCAGTTCTGCGATGCCTTCAACCTCCCGCTGGTGACCCTGGTCGACGTCCCCGGCTTCCTGCCCGGTGTCACCCAAGAGCACGGCGGGATCATCCGCCACGGTGCCAAACTGCTCTACGCCTACTGCAACGCGACCGTCCCGAGGGTGTCGTTGGTGTTGCGCAAGGCTTACGGCGGCGCGTACATCGTGATGGACTCCCACTCCATCGGAGCCGACATCGCCCTGGCCTGGCCCACCAACGAGATCGCGGTGATGGGCGCGGAGGGCGCCGTCAACATCATCTTCCGGCGGGAGACGGCCGCGGCCGACGACCCGGGAACGGCGCGGGAGCAGCGCATCAAGGAGTACCGGGCGGAGCTGATGCACCCCTACTACGCCGCAGAGCGCGGCCTCGTCGACGACGTCATCGACCCGGGGGAGACCCGGGTGGTGATCATCCGGTCGTTGGACATGCTGCGCGCCAAAGACGTCGACCTGCCGCACCGCAAGCACGGCAACCCGCCGCAGTGACGGGTGGGAGGGGAGGGTGCACAGTGGATACGAATGGGGTGCAACCGCTGTTCAGGGTGGTCGCGGGCAATCCCGATCATGAGGAGGTGGCGGCGTTGGTCTCGGTGCTGACGGCCCTGTGCCACCGCCACGGCGCCGAACGACCTGCCCGCGACCGGCCTCGCCCCCGGTGGAGCAGGCCGGACCGGCATGCCGCCGCGGGCGGACCGCGTGGGTGGTCGAACCGGTGACCACCCCGGCAAGCGGGGTCCCCCGGCGAAGTCACCGGAGGTGTCCCCGGATGCCCGTGCGGGTGGCGAGGCCGGGGGATGTCTTGTGGATGTCGTCGGGGCGTTCCCGGCGGGTGCGCAGGCGTTGCGTGCCGTGACAACAGGCGATGGCCCGCTCGACGACCCACCGGACGGTGCCGACTCGGGGACCGCGGCGGGCGATTCGGGTGCCGATGTCCGTGTGCGCGATTCCGGCCGACGCTTGTTGTGGTCGTAGGTCTGGTCTCCGTGGACCACTTTCGGGTGGCGGGGCGTCCGACCCGCCCCCGGCGTGCAGTGCCGCGTCGAGCGGTGGTGCCAACCAGGTGGCGTCGTCCTGGTTGCCGTTGGTCGATCACCACGAGCGGCGCTGCGGGCATTTCCCGGGTCGAGCATTTCGCCGGAAACCGTTGACAGGACAACGACAGGTTGTGATGTGGTCATCGTCGGCCGGTGATGTGCAGGCACCACGCCAGGTACCCGCATACCACCCGCGTTGTTGCGCCAATGTCGTGCACGTGCTCGCGCTGACCTAGTAGCCTGACCGACGTGTCACAGGGGGAGCGTGGTAGTCGGTGCGATGGCCCCGACTCCTTTTCACGGCGACATGGGGGATTGCATGGCGGATACGGGCACTCGTTATCTCCGAACCCGGGGTGGGTTCGTTCGCACGATGCTCATCCGCTTCGAAGCCAGACGTGGTAGTTGGCTCAAACACCTGCTGTGCAGACACGGCCATGACGTCCAGGTCGTGGCGTCGGCACCGGAGGCCGCTGCGCTGGTTCCCGGCATGGACTTGGTGCTGGTCGAGGTCGGGGAGGGGGAGGAACCGCTCCAGCTTTGCCGTTCGGTCCGCGCCGCGGGCGACGTCGCGCTGATCGCCGTCTCCGGCGCGAACACCGAGCAGGAGCGATTACGGGTGTTGCGCGCAGGTTGCGACGATCACCTGTACTGGGACTGCGGCGCCGCCGAGGTGATGGCGAGGATCGACGCCGTGCTGAGGTGGGCGCGGCCTTCCGGTGGTGAACCCCAAGAAGTGGTCCACGGCCCGTTGCGCATCGAGACCGGCTCCCGCGAGGTGTCGTTGCACGGCGCTGTCGTGCACCTGACGCGCAAGGAGTACGACCTGCTGCACTTCCTGGCCATGCGCGCGGGCGTGGTCGCGGAACGGTCTGAGGTTCTGAGGACCATCTGGGGCGGGGACCTGCACGTCTCAAGCCGCACCCTGGATACCCACGTCAGCAGCCTGCGTCGCAAGCTGGGTCGCTGGATCTGCGTGACGGTCAAGGGGTACGGCCTGCGGATCGGCACCCCCGACGAACTCGACAGCACCAGCTGAGCGGGTCCGCGTCGTTGCCGACCCGCTCCGCGTCGGTTATCGCGCCCCGGCGAACACCACCTCGGCCAAGTGGTCGTGGGCGAAGCGGAAGCCCACACCCCGCTGGGTGTGGATCATGTCACCGCAGCCGAGCTTCCGACGGATGCTGTTGATGTGCGTGTCGATCGTGCGGCTGCGCTGCATCCAGGCGTTGTCGTCGTTCCAGACTGCGGCGAGGATCTGCTTGCGGTCGAAGGTGATGCCGGGACGAGAGGCCAGCAGGTGCAGCAGGTCGAACTCCTTCTTGGTGAGGTCGACCGCCTTGTGCCCCACCCGCACCTGCCGGGTTTGTGCGTCGATCATCAGGTCTCCGTAGGAGAGCGACTCCTTGGTGCCGCGCGGCTGGCTGCGACTGAGCAGGACGTTGATCCTGGCCACCAGCTCCAGTACGCCGAAATCCGGTGCCAGGCACATGTCCAAACCCGCGCGCAGGGCCAGGACGCGCTCGAACTCGCTGCTCCCGGAGAGCACGCCGATCAGCGGGACCTTGCTGGTCTCCCGGATGCGGCGGCACACCTCGGTGCCGTCGAGGTCGGGCAGGTCCAGGTCGAGGACCACCACGTCGGCCCCGTGCGCGCCCGTTATGGCGTCCCTGCCGTTGCCGGTGAGGCAGACAAGGAAGCCGATATCGGACAGAGCCTGTCTGGCCGACTCCGCGAGCGCGGAGTCGGAACCCACGAGGAGTACGCGAATCATCTTTCCCCCAACTAAGCTGGTTCGTTGTTCTGGTTGGTCCACTGTGGATTGTGGGTCCACCGAACTCTCCCCCGACTGCGTTGTCGGCGCCTGCGTGCAAGCCGAGCCGTGACCTCAGTCTCAAGACTGCGCGCGCCGTGCCCCGAGCACCCCGAATCATCGCTGCGGTGGGCGGGCGTTGTCACTGACCGGCCGCCTGCCTGCGGTCGTGCGCGGCAGGCCCGTGCCGCCGCTCTAGCTCTCGTGCCGCGCGGTGCGCGCCGAGTCCGCGCCGGGCCGTTCGATCAACTTGCGCAGCAAAGCGTTCAACTGCCCGCGCTCCTCGGGCGTCAGCGTCCTCAGCAAATCGTCCTGCGCGGCCTCGACGACGGCGTCGAGCTTGAACAACATCTCCCTGCCCGCCGCGGTGATGTTGACGACCTTGCGGCGGCTGTCGGTCGAGTCGGGCAACCTGCGGGCCAAGCCCTCCCCCTCCAGGTCGTTGAGGATCGACACCGCGTCGCCGCGGTCGATCCCCAGCCTGCGGCACAACTCGGCCTGGCTCAGGTTCCCGTACTGGTCGAGGCCCGCCAGTATCGCGTACCACATCCGCCAACCCGGCCTGCCGAAGTGCCCGGCGACGACGCGGTTCGAGCGGGCGTTGACGTGGTGCAGCAGCCAAGATGTCAGCCGCCACACGCGTGCGGGTGGGTCCACCTCGGGTTTCAGCAACGGTTCATCCACGAAGCCCAGTGTAGGCGAATCCGTTGGACATTCCAACGAACTTCTGACATCGTTGGAGTCTCCAACGATTCTTCAGAGGGGGAAACCATGAGAACCACCAGCGAAAGACGGGAAGCGGCGCCCGCGAGCGAGCGCATTCCCGCCGCCGTCTGGCGGGTCGCGATCGTGCTCGCAGCGGGATCGGTCATGGCTGGTCTCGACACGTCCCTGATCAACGTCGGCCTCGACTCCATCGGCAGTCAGCTGGGGGCGCCGCTGGCCGCCACGCAGTGGATCAACAGCGGCTACCTGCTCGCCTTGGCCGCGGCGCTGCCCGCGTGCGGGTGGCTGGGCAGGAGGTTCGGCGCGGGCCGGGTCTGGATCTGGGCGCTTGTCGGGTTCACCGCCACCTCCGTGCTGTGCGCGGTTTCGCCGAACGTGGGTGTGTTGATCGCCGCGCGCGCGCTGCAGGGTGTCACCGGTGGACTGCTCATCCCGTCCGGCATGGCAATCCTGGGGCAGATGGCGGGCAAGGCGGGCATGGGCCGGGTGATCGCCACGTCGAGTGTGCCCGCCATCCTGGCACCCGCGGTGGGGCCGGTGATCGGCGCGCTGCTGATCGCCAACCTTTCCTGGCACTGGTTGTTCCTGGTCAACGTGCCCATCGGCGTCATCGGCCTGGTGTGCGGCCTGCGCTGGGTGCCGCGGGGGGAGCCCGCGGAGGCGGGGAAGCTGGACCTCGCCTCGCTCGGCTTGGTCGTCGTCGGGCTGCCGCTGACTGTCTTCGCCATCACCGAGGCCGCCGACCGCAAATCCGTCGTCGAGCTCGGGGTGTGGTTGCCACTGCTGGTGGGCTTGGCCGCGCTGGGCTTGTTCGTCTGGCGGTCACTGGGCACGGGTGCGGCCCTGATGGACCTGCGCCTGGCCCGCGACCGGGTGTTCGGCTCCGCGTCCGTGGCGGTGTTCTTCACCAGCGCGGCGCTGTTCGGCGGTTTGGTCGTGATGCCGCTCTACTTCCAGTTGCTGCGCGGACAGGACATCGTCGACTCCGGTCTGCTGCTCATCGCTTTCAGCCTCGGGGCGGCGATCACCTTCCCGGTGGCGGGAGCGCTCAACGACCGCTTCGGCGGCGGGATCGTGACAACCGTGGGCCTGGTCGTCAGCATCGTCACCACGTTGCCCATGGCGCTGCTGCCCGCGGACGCCGACATGCTCCTCATCGAGGTCCTGCAGGTGCTGCGCGGTATCGGCATGGCGCTGGCCGGATCACCGGGGGTGTCCGCGGCGTTGTCCGCGGTGGAGAAGCACCAGATGTCCGACGCCAGCGCGCAGGTCAACATCCTGTCGAGGGTCGGCGGCGCCCTGGGCAGTGCGCTGTTCGTCGTGATCCTCGCCGATGGCCTGTCCGGCTCGGACCCGGGCGAGGCGCTGGGTGCTTTCCACCGCACCTTCTGGCTGATGGTGGCGGCGAGCGCGATCGCGCTGGTCGCCGCGGTGTGGCTGGCGCGCGAACAGCGCGCCGCCACCAGCAACACGAAATCATTGGACAAGCCAACGGTTCGATGAGTATCGTTGGACTTACCAACGGTACTCACGGTGCCCACAGTCGCTCCGTGAGAAAGGAACCATCATGACCCGCATCGCCATCATCATCGGCAGCACCCGTCCCGGTCGAAAGGGCGAGGCTGTGGCCCGCTGGGTGCACAAGCTCGCCAGCCAGCGCGGTGACGCCACCTTCGACGTGGTCGACCTGGCGGACTTCAACCTGCCGAACCTCGACGAGCCGGTGCCCGCCGCCATGGGCAGCGACTACGTCCAGGAGCACACCCGGCGCTGGGCCGAGACCGTCGCCTCGTACGACGGCTACATCTTCGTCACACCGGAGTACAACCACGCGGTGACCGGTGTCCTGAAGAACGCCATCGACTTCCTGTACCACGAGTGGCGCGACAAGGCGGCGGGTTTTGTCGGCTACGGCCTGCTCGGCGCCACCCGTGCCGTCGAGCAGCTCCGCCTGATCATGGCCGAACTGCACGTCGCCGACGTCCGGGATCAGATCGCCCTGTCCATGTTCACCGACTTCGTCAACGGGGTCGACCTGGCCCCGGGCGACCACCACGAGCCGGTCCTCGAACGAATGCTCGACCAGGTCGTCGCGTGGTCCGAGGCGTTCGCCCCGCTGCGTGAGCAGTCCGCCTGACCCGACCACCGTTTGAGCCCTCCGACCTGGTGCGCAGGCGGGCTCAAACGGTGGTGTCACGTGGTTGACGTGTATGCCCTGATCAGCGGTTGTGGCGGTGTGAACTGCCCGCGCCGTGCGGGGTCAGCGTGCCCGCCGCGCACCGCAGATCCATCGACTGGACCAAAACCGGGTTGTGGACCCGTTTCCCCCGGGGGTGCGCCCGAGTTTGTTACCGGAGTCCGTCACTGCTCGGCTTGGCGCTGGGCTCGAACTGACTGTCGCCTGGATGGCGGCGCTCTGCGAGTCGGGTTCGCGGGATCGTTCCCGGTGGGTCCTGTTCACCCCGTCGTGGTGAACAGGTCCGGGGTGGTGGTGCCCGCGACGCGGCGTTCGTGGTCGAGCAGGTGCTGCTTGCGGGCGAGGCCGCCGCCGTAGCCGGTGAGGTTCCCGGTGGCGCCGACGACCCGGTGGCAGGGGACGATGATGCTGATCGGGTTCTTGCCGTTCGCCAGGCCGACCGCGCGGGAAGCGGTGAGGGTGCCGGTGATCCGCAGGGCGAGTTCGCCGTAGCTGGTGGTCTCGCCGTGCGGGATGGTGGTCAGTTCCGCCCACACCCGGCGTTGGAAGTCGGTGCCGTGCAGGTGCAGGGGGAGGTCGAACTCCGTGCGGGTGCCCTCGAAGTACTCGGTGAGTTGGGTGATCGTGGCGGGGAAGGCGGTGGGGTCGTTCTCGCCGAAGGTGGCGGTGTCGGGGAGGTGGCGTTGGTTGGTCATGTAGAGGCCGGAGAGGACGCCGTCGGTGGCGACCAGGGTCAGGGTGCCCACCGGGCTCTCCACGTGGGTGTGGGTGCGCATGTGCTTGCCTCTCAAGGGGATACGGGCATCCGGTTGACCGCGTGGTCCATGGTGGCCCACAGGTACTGCACGGCGTAGGCGCGCCAGGGGCTCCACTGCTCCGCGTGGGCGGTGAGCGCGGACGCGCCGGTGGGCAGGCCCAGGGCCGCTGCCGCCGCCTTGATGCCGAGGTCGGTGGGGAGGAACGCGTCCGGGTCGCCCAGGGCGCGCATGGCGATGGTCTCGACCGTCCACGGGCCGACGCCGGGCAGGGTCAGCAGCCGCTCGCGGGTGGCCGCCCAGTCGGCGCCCGCGCCCAGGTCGACCTCGCCGTCGGCCAGGGCGCGGACCACGGTGGTGAGGGTGCGCTTGCGGGTGGCGGGCATGGCCAGCCGGTCCGGGTCGAGGCCGGTCAGGGTGGCCGGGTCGGGGAACAGGTGGGTCAGGCCGCCCTCGGGGTCGGTGATCGGTTCGCCGTGCTCCAGCACGAGGCGGGCGGCGTGGGTGCGGGCCGCGGCGGTGGAGACCTGTTGGCCGAGGACCGCCCGGACCGCCATCTCCTCCGGGTCGGCGGTGCGCGGGACGCGCCTGCCGGGGCTCTTGGCGACCAGGGGCGCCAGCACCGGGTCGGTGGCGAGCTGGTCGTCGACGGCGACCGGGTCGGCGTCGAGGTCGAGGAGGCGGCGGCAGCGGCTGATGGCCGTCGACAGGTCGCGCAGGTCGCTCAGCGCGAGCCGGGCGGCGATGTGGTCCGGGTGCGGGCTCAGCGCCACCACCGCCGGGCCGTGCGGCAGCCGCAGGGTGCGCCGGTAGGCGCCGTCGCGCCACTCCTCGACACCGGGGACGCCCGTGGCGACGAGGTGGCCGAACAGGTTGTCGGGGGTGAGCGGCGCGCGGAACGGCAGCCGGACCGAGAGGGTGGTCGCCGGGGTGTTGACCGGTTTCGCCTTGGCGCGCAGCTCGGTGGGGGTCAGGGCGAAGACGGACCGGACGGTGTCGTTGAACGAGCGGATGCTGGCGAACCCGGCCGCCAGGGCCACCTCGCCCATCGGGAGCGTGGTGGTCTCGATCAGCAGCCGGGCGGTCTGCGCGCGCTGCGCCCTGGCGATGGCCAGCGGACCCGCCCCGAGCTCGGCGCGTAGCTGCCGCTCGACCTGCCGGACGCTGTAGCCCAGGCGGGCGGCCAGACCGGGCACGCCGTCGGTGTCGACCACGCCGTCGGCGATCAGGCGCATGGTCCTGGCCACCAGGTCGGCCCGCTCGTTCCACTGCGGCGACCCGGGGCTGGCGTCGGGCCTGCACCGCTTGCAGGCGCGGAAACCGGCCTGCTGCGCGGAGGCGGCGCTGGGGTGGAAGCGCATGTTCTCCACTTTGGGCGGCACCACCGGACAGCTTGGCCTGCAATAGATCCCGGTGGTGAGCACCGCGGTGTAGAACCAGCCGTCGAAGCGGGCGTCCTTGGACTGGACGGCCCGCACGCAGCGTTCGGTTTCGGTGTGCACCAACCCAGTCTCACCCCTCCCGGCGACTCCGGCTGGCAGGAAACCGACGCCACTCTTCCGGGCGAGGGTGGCGTCGGTTTCCTGCCAGGTGGTGACCGCCTACCGCCGGGCGCGGTCCAGGATCTCCTGGACCACGGCGGTCTTCGCGTCGGCGTAGTGCTGGACGTGGCGCCAGGTGCGCCGGGCCAGGTCGCGCTTGGCGGCGGCGTAGCGGTCGCGATCCTCGGGGTGGGTGCGCAGCCGGTCCCGGAAGGTGAGCATCCGGGTGATCTCCGAGGTGCCTTCGGTGAAGACGTGCAGGTTGACGTCGGTGTCGGGGCCCTTCAGCAGGCGGTGCTCGAACCAGTCGGGTTCTCGGATGCGCAGGACGTAGCCGTGCGCCTCCAACTGCGGCACGTAGGTCTCCTCGGCGGCGGAGTCGGCGACGGCCAGGACCATGTCGATGATGGGCTTGGCGGGCAGGCCGGGGACGGACGTGGACCCGGCGTGCTCCAGGCGCAGCACGGTGTCGCCGAGGACGGCGGTGACCCGGGCGGCCTCGCGTTCGTACAGGCGCGGCCAGTCCTCGCTGTAGTCGGCCAGGTCGATGGTCGCGTTGTGCGGGGTGACCGGGGTGACGGTGACCTTCTGGAGGTCCTCGTCGGTGATCTCGTTCGACACGGTGTCGGCTCCTTCTCGAAGGCAGCCGATCAGGATACCAATCAGACCGTCTTGATGACGCCGCCGTCGGCCAGGTAGTCGGCGCCGGTGAGGTTGCCCGACAGCGGGGAGGCCAGGAAGGTGATCAGGGCGGCCGTCTCCTCCGGTTCGGTGAGCCTGCCGGTGGTGATGGACATGGCGGCGGGCACCGAGGCCAGGAACTCCTTCAGCGGCACGCCTGCCCGCGCCGCCAGCCTGCCCGCGTAGCCGTCGGGGTCCGACCAGTTCCCGGTGCGGGTGGGGCCGGGGCTGACGGTGAGCGCGCGCAGGCCGCGGGCGCCGAACTCCTCGGCCAGGGCCTTGGTCAGGTTGTTCAGCGCGGCCTTCGCGGTGCCGTAGTCGATCGGCTGGAAGGCCGCCCGGGCGCCGATCGAGGACACGTTGACCACCACGCCCCGCTTGCGCAGCAGGCCGGGCAGCAGGGCGCGGGTGACCCGGACGGTGGCGAACAGGTTCAGCTCGTAGGTCTCCCGCCACGCCTCGTCGTCGAGGTCGAGGAAGCCCGCGGCGCCCATGCTGGCGGGGACCACGCCGCCGAGGTTGTTGACCAGGACGTCGACCTCGCCCGCGGCCTCCGCCAGCGCGGCCGCGCCCGAGCCGTCGAGCAGGTCCACCGGGACGGGGGTGACGAGCGGGCCCAGGTCGGGGGCCGGGGTGCGGGCGGCGGCGAACACCCGGGCGCCCTCGGCGGCGAGGGCGGTGGTCGTCGCCAGGCCGATGCCCTTGCCGGCACCGGTCACGACGGCGGTCTTGCCTGCCAGGCGCAGGTCCACGGGAGCCTCTTTCTGTAACTTGAGTTCCAGTATTGGGGCAAAAAAAGAAACTAGAGCGCGCGCATCGCCGTTTCGGCGAGGGCGGCGAGCCTGGCCGGGTCCGGGTCGACCTTCGCCAGCACCTGGATGCCGTTGGTGGTGGTCAGGAAGAAGGTGGCCAGCGCGGCCGCGTCCCGGTCGGCGGGGATCTCGCCCGAGCGCCGGCCCTCCTCGATCACCGCGCGGAACGCCGCCTCCTGGCGGTCGAAGGTGGCGCGGACGAAGTCGCTGACCGGTTCGTCGCGGTCGGCGAACTCGACGGCGGTGTTGGTCATCAGGCAGCCGCGGCGGCGCTCGTCGGTGCGGGCGGCGGTGATGACCATGTCGAGGGCGGCGTGCAGGCGGGCACGGGCGGTGCCGGGGCCGTCCAGGATGGCGAACAGGCGGGCGGTGTTGGCCTCGTGGTAGCGGCGCAGGGCGCGCTCGAACAGCGCGTGCTTGCTCTCGAAGGCGTTGTACAGGCTGCCGCGGCCGATGCCCATGGCGTCGACGAGCTGCTGGGGGGTCGTGCCCGCGTAGCCGTTCGCCCAGAACAGCTCCATCGCCGCGTCGACCGCGGCGTCCGGGTCGAATCCCTTGGTGCGTGCCACGGGTCGACCCTAGGCGATACTGGAACCAGAGGTCAAATATCGCGTCGGGGGAACCGGCGGACGCCGTAGCAGGCGAGCAGCACGGCCGCCCCCAGCAGGAACAGCCCGAACCCGGCGCCGACACCGGCCACCGCGGGTGCGTCCAGCGGGTCCACGCCGACCGCGGTTTCGACGCCGACGACGACCGTGGGCACCAGGTGGCCGACGAGGGCGAGTTGGACCACGCGCAGCCGGGCCAAGGGGGTCCACCGGGTGAAGGCGAGCAGCCAGGAGAGGGCGGGCAGGACGAGGACCGCGTGCAACGCCATGGAGTGCGTGGGTTCCAGGGTGTCCGCGACGGGACCCCGCGCGATCGTCGTCGCCAAGGCCACGAGGAACAACACCAGCCCCGCCCGCACAGCCAACCGCATGTCCGGCGGGTCGACCGCGCCCCTGCGGAAAGCCGCCACCAGCAGCACCACCGCAGACACTGCGATCGCTGCTCCACCCGTGGTCGGACTCGTGCAGGCGGCATCGCCCCCAATGGTGGGCGACGGCACCCGCCGCCACGCCTGCGCCGAGATCAGCGCCACCTCGACCACGCTCGCCACGGTCAGGAGCCCCACTGCGGCGAGCCTGCCCCGGTCGTCCATGCGGATGCGGGCGCAGGCCCAGGTGACACTGACCAGGGTCAATCCGGACGACAGGCCGGACATCGCAGGCTTCCGCCAGGACTCCGGGCCCGTCCACGGATCACTGTCAAGCAGGAGAACTCCGAGACGAACGATCCCGCCCAGGAACAACACTGCCCCGAACGCGTACGCCACCCGCTCGATGCGACGACCCGCCGTCCAGGAACGGGCGAGGTCACGCAGCAGAACCATGCCGGTCATGGTGCTCGCCGCAGGCCGAGAGAGCTGACAGGTTCGGTCACCACTGCGGCGGTGGGAGCCAGGTGGGGCGATCCGCATGTGCGGCGAGTCTGAGCATGGCGCGCACGCGGGAGCGCAGGGCCGGGTTCGGATAGGACAATTGGTGGACCAGCAGCCGCCTGTTGCGCCAACCCAGGTCGTCCGTCACGAGGGACAGGGCCGCGAGCAGCCGAGTGCGTGCGTCCTTCTTGCGCCTGTGGGCATTGTCGGCGAGGTCGAGGAGGTGCAGCACCGCCCGCTCACCGAACTTCCGGTCGCGCAGGGCGCGCCGCAGGAGCACTCGTGCCTCGGCGGGAAACTCGGTCAGGAACGTCGTGCTGTCGAACCACGCCGATGCGGTGAAGCCGGTGAAGTACAACGCCAGCCGCAGTGACACCGGGCGGGTGTCGCCGCGCGCCGTGCTCGCGGCCGACCAGTGCAGCACCGTCGCGACCACCGCGGCGCGGTGCTCGGGCTGCCTCATCAGCCGCAACACGCTCGCGATCACCGCCGATTGCACCGATGGCTTCGAGGACTTCGCGGTCTCAGTCAGCCAGGCCAGCGCGCGGTCGAGGTCGCGGCTGCCCGCCGGGGTGGACCAGAACAGGGCCACCGTGCTCATCTGGTGCGCCCGGCCCGACCACCACTGGGTCAGCGCCTGTTTGACCAGCGGCCCCATCCCAGGGACGTCGACCAGGTGCGACAGCGTGGACGCGGCCAAGTCGCGGTGCTTGACCCACGGGCGGTCCGCCAACTCGCTCAGCGGTCGCAATGGCTCGTGCGCGGGCACCATTGCGACCAGGAGGCACAGTGCCCGCCGGATCGACTCGGGGAATCGGTGAACCAGTTCGGGGTCGCGCATCCACTCGGTCAGCACCGGGTGCGCCGCCGGGTACTCCCGCCACACGTGCCGCAACACAGCCGGAGCCCAGTCTTGGCGCTCGAATCGGACCGTCTCCTCCCGCAGGCCCGGGTATCGCGGGTGGTCGCGCAGCACCGACGTGGCGTGGATGGCCTTCAGCAGTTGGCCCTTGGTCTTGTCGAAGACCGGGGCCGGGGTGGGAAAGCCCGACTCGGGCAGCTCGGCGTCCTGGATCCGCTTGTCGAGGTCTCTGGCCAGGAGCAGGACCTCGTCCACCGGCTCGTGTTCGAGCAGGGCCACCGCCAGCGCCTCGGCGTGTTCGCGCACGCTGCGGCCCTCGAACCACTGCGACACTGCGACATCGGCGCCACCGCGCAGGTCCGCCAGCGCGTCGGTCGCGCTGACCTCGCCCCGGCTCACGCGGACGGCGAGGTCGGCGGCGCGGACCGCCCGTTCCGGCGGCGCCGACGCCAATTCCTCGGCCAGATCCTCCCGGAGCACGATGACAGCCGCTTCGGCGTCCTCGGTGTCCACCAGTGCGGTGGCGACGTCCAGGGCGGGTGGGGCGGAGAGCGGCACCGTGCGGTCGGCCGCCGCCGCGCACGATTGCAGCGGGTGGTCCAGGATTATCACCAGCAGGCAGCCTGCGGCGCGGACCACTTCCAGGCAGTGGACGAAAGCGTTGTCAGTGAACGGTTTCGCGCCCGCCTCGCGCAGGTCCCACACGTAGCCGTGGTCCGCCGCCAGCTCGCTGCCGCGAATGCTGCTCAGCGACCGCTCCGGGTTCAGGTCGGCCATGGTGGCCACGCCTCGGTCGACCAGCAGCCGCCGTGCCGCGTAGGAGCGGCCGGTGCCCCGGCCGCAGATGAGCACGACACCGGTGCCGAGGGCATGGGCCGCCGCGGTGAAACCACCCGGCCGGGTGAAGCGCGTTGCCACCTCGGCCAGCTCCGACTTCGTCGAGTAGCGCACGACCAGGTCTTCGCGGCCGATGCCGCTGCCGATGATCGCGACGTCACCGTTGATGGTGTGGGCTTGGACGCCGTCGGTGACGTTGCCATTGATCTTGTTGGTGGTGGTTCCCGGCTGCGGGGCAGGCGGGGCCTCCGCAGGTGGGGCGGTCACCAGCGGCCGCCGAAGGTGATGCCGCCGTTGATGGTGTGGGCCTGGATGGCGTGGGTGACGTTGCCGTTGATCGTGTTGACGACCCCGCCGTGTTCCTGCGGTTGCGGTTGCGGTTGCCGCAGGCTGGTGAGGCTGGTGGAGTCGAAGCCGGGGATGCGCACCCACGCGTTGCCCGAGTACTCCTTGACCGTGATCGGCAGGGGGGCGAAGTCGCCGCGGCGGACGTGGGTGGTGTGGTGGCCCTCGAAGACCACGTTCAGGACGCGGTCGGGGATGATCAGGGCGGTGGTGGCGCGGTCGTCGGTGGCTTCGGCGGCGCAGCGGGTGAACAGGGCCTTGAACGCGTCGGCGTCGAGGAGCCTGCTGGCGTCGACGCGGGTGCGCGAGAGGGAGTCGCCGGGGGCGACCGGGCCCAGTTCCACCGACAGTCGGACCCGGACCGGGCGGTGCAGGCGGTTGTGGGCGATGGTCAGCCCGTCGACGTGGTGGGCGGCGTCGAGCAGGGCGCCGACGCGGGTGGCCGGGACCGTGACCAGGGCGCCGTCGCCGCGGTCGGCCCACTTGAGGACCTCCTCGTCGGGGATGCCCGCGCTGGTCAGGGACTCGCGCAGTGCCCGCTGCATGAACTGCCGGGACTGGGTCATGGCGTCCTCGGGGACGCTCGCCGACCCCGCGATGTCCACCCCCAGGACAGCCCTGTGCTCAGGTACCAGGTCCACGTGGTTGCCTCCCTCGATTGCGGAGATCCTGCACCGCCGGGCGGTGCGGCTCCCCCTGATTTCCGGGACTCGCGCCCCCGAGCTTCTCCGGGGCCGGCAGCCGGAAGCGGAGCCTGCCGGTCTCCACCAGCCGCTCCCCGCGCAGTTCGGCCAGCGCCGCGGCCACGTGCTGCTCGGAGGCGGCCACGGCCATCGCCAGATCCTGCTGGCTCAGCCCGCGCAGCACCAGCCCCCGGTCGGTGGCCGTGCCGAAGCGCCGCGCCCACGCCAGCAGCGCCAGCTCCACCCTGGCCCGCACCGGCCTGGTGACGAGCACCTGCCGCAGGTCGCTGCGCTCGTGCCGCAGCCGCCAGGTCTCGTCGAGCAGCTCGCGCACCCCGGCGTCGTCGGCGCGCAGCCGCAGGAACGCGGTGCCCGCCACCCGGACCGCCCGCACCGGGGTCAGCGCGACGATCGTGGCGCTGCGGGGCGCGCGGGTGATCACCCCGGACTCGCCGAGCAGCTCCCCGGGGCCCACCAGGCCGACGACCGTGGTGGCGTCGTCGTGCGCGTGCAGCACGACCTTGGTCAGCCCGGACTCCACCAGCAGCACGTCCGTGCTCGGCGCCCCCGTGCTGAGCAGCAGGTCACCCCGCCGGAACACCACCTCCCGCCCGACCGAGCGCAACCGGGCCCGGCCGGACTCGGCGGTTGGTGAGGTCATGTCGACATCCGCCGCCAGGTCATGTCGACATCGTGCCGCAAACCGGGGCACCGGGGGCGCGGGACGACGGAGGCCCCCCGGCGTGGTCCGGGGGGCCTCCGTCGCGCGTCACGGGTCAGGCGGCGGGTTCCAGGGTGAGGGCCGCGACCGCCTTGGGGACGTTGTTGACGCACAGGGCGTCGACCCCGGCGTCGAGGAGCCTGCGGGCGAACTTCAGGGTGGGGCACCAGGCGAGGAACTCGCGGCCGCTGGCGTGGACGGTGTCGACCACGTAGTCCAGCGGGCGCAGCAGCGCCGCCTGGTCCTGCTCGGTGGCGTGCAGCGAACCCCAGTGCGGGGCGAGCACCTGCACGTCCAGGTGGGCCGCGGCGGCCACCGCCTGGTCGATCGGGAACTCCAGCCAGGTGAGCAGGCCGCGCGGGACGCCGGGGGCCACCTCGCGGGCGATGTCGAGCGCCCCGGCGTCGAACGAGCTGATCAGGGTGGGTCGGGCGCGGGCCTCCCGGCGGGCGACGGCGCCGAGCCTGCCCATGGTGGAGCGGGCCCGGCTGCGGGTCGCGTCCTCCATGGACGTCTTGACGTCGAAGTCGACCCCCACGTGCGCGGGCAGCGCCGCGAGCAGGGTGTCGAGCCGCAGGGCGCCGCGGGCGACCGCCTCGGTGCCGGTGAGGTCGGCGTAGAACACGCCGTCGTCGTCGGCCGGGTTGTGCGCCACGACCAGGTGGTCGTCGACCGTGCGGCGGACGTCGACCTCCACCCAGTCGACGCCCGCGTCGGCGGCGGCGAGGAAGGAGCCGAGCGTGTTCTCCACGTGGCCGTCGACGGTGCCGCGGCCGCAGCCCCGGTGCCCCAGGAGTACCGGCCTGGGCCCGAACACTCTGTTGCCGTCCATAACGCGCCGACACCCCGTGCGGCTACGCGGCGGAGGTGACGGTCTTGCCCACCTCCACGTTCGCACGCTCGAGGTCGCCCGCGAAGTCCACCTCCACCACGAAGAACTCGGAGATGTCCAGCGCCTGTACCCGAAGCCCGCCCCCCTCGATCGCGGACTCGATCCCGCGCTCGAAGTAGTCGGTGTCGGTGCACGACTCGAGGTGCTCGACGAGCGCCCCCAGGTCCGGGGACGCGATGTAGTTGATGCCGACCGCCTCTCCGAGACCGCCGACCACCGATTTTGACAGCTCGCGGACGTATCCGTCGACGGAAGCGGTGTACTTCACCTCTTCTTCACCCACCGCGGCGGTGTTCACGCAGACGAACGTCTCGTCCCGGCCGATCATCGGCAGGGCCGCCCGCAGCAGCCCGGCGTCGAACACCACGTCGCCGTTGAGCCAGAGCACCCCGCCGGTCCCGGGCGCGCGCAGCGCCCTGAGCAGGCTCTTGGAGGTGTTGGTGTGCTGGTAGCGGTGGTTGTAGACGAAGTTCGCCTCGGGCACCGCGGCCATGATCTGCTCGGCCTGGAAGCCGACCACCACGGTCAGCTCGAACCCGTCGTCACCGAACGCGGCGCGCAGGTTGTCCAACTGCTGGTGCAGGATCGAGCGCCCATCGACCAGCGGGGTCAGCGGCTTGGGCCGGGGCATCCCCAGCCGTGTGCCCATGCCCGCGGCCAGGATGACAACTCGCTGTCGGTCGCTCACGCCGACCTCCCCGGTGTGCTCGTGCGGCCCTCGGCCAGCAGGGCGAGCCCGCTGTCGCGGGTGGCCGCGGTCTCGTCGATGGCGGCCAGGAACCGCGCGGTGCTCTCGCCCGGTCCCAGGTCCCCGAAGTAGCCGCGTCGGGCGGCGTGCCGGTCGGCGCGGCGCGGGTCGGCCGCGAGCCGGTCGGCGATGGTGGCCGCCAGGTCGGCGACGGTGCTGCTGTCGACGATGTCGGCGGCGGCCGCGACCGGGGCCGCCGCCAGCAGCCGCTCCCGGTCGTCGTACCGGTCGGCGATGAACATCGGCTGGTCGACCCGCAGGTACAGGAAGTCCAGGCCGACCGAGGACACGTCGGTGACGATCAGGTCGCAGCCGGGGAACACGGCCAGGATGTCGCCGGTCAGGTGCACCTGGTGCCCCGCCTCCGGGTCCAGCCGGTCGGCCTCGGTGATCAGCCGGATGATCTCGCGGTGGTCGGCGGCCATCGACGGCAGCGGGCTCACCACGACCCTCGGGTGCGGCTTGTAGACCACCCGGGTGTCGGGCACGGCCAGTGCCGCCTCGACGATCCGCGGACCGAACACGTCCACCGAGGTGTAGTTGTTCGACGCGTTCTCGCCCTCCCAGGTGGGGGCGTAGAGGACCGTGCGGCGGTCGGTGGGCGGCAGCAGCGGCGCGGGCCGCAGGTCGAGCTGCGGGCGGCCGACCGGGACCAGCTTGGCGTCGTCGAACCCGATCAGCGCCGCGTGGTGGCGGGCGACCGCGTTGGGGCCCGCGACGAAGACCCGGTCGTAGGCCTTCACCTGGTTGCTGACCATGCAGACCTTGTCGCTCTCCCCGTGGTTCACGTGCACGTGCAGCATCGTGCGCTGGGTCAGGGAGTGGAAGTTGTGCACGGAGTTGTTCACGTACACCGCGACCTTGAAGTCGCTGACCTCGTACAGGCCGACCAGGTCGGGGAAGGTCGGGGCCAGCACGCAGCGCAGCGGGGTCAGCGTCGACAGCTCGGCCAGGCTCGCCAGGTCGCGCAGGACGATCACCACCGGGTGCCGCTCGTCGAGCAGTTCGAACACCGGCAGCCACTGTTTGAGCTGGTAGAGCTTCCTCGGGTCGTCGGCGAAGTACACGGCGACCTCGCCGAGCACCGGCTCGCCGGGGACGTAGCCCGCGGGCTGCGGTCCCCTCGGCGAATCCAGGAGCCGGTGCGGGTCGGCACCGCCCCTGGTGCTCGTGCGACGACCGAAAAAGCCCATGCGGCAACTCCCTCACGAGGTCGAGCGGGGTCGGCAGACCGCATGGTGAAAACGGCCTGGCGAGAGGTTGGGGTGAACGGGCAGTCGGCTTGCGGGCGCGACGCCGTGCGCCCCCATTGTTCCCGAAGTCCACTGTTTCGCCAAGTGGCGGATGCCGGAGAGAAACCAAGTGTTTACCACTTCGGGTTGGAGTGCGACGCCCGCTGTCCGCGCGGTACACCCCGACTGCCCGCCCCGCTCGCCCTGTGCGGTCATGTACACGGGGTCGAAACACAACGCCGGGCTTGGTAACCCCGCGCTGTTCCGGATGGAACGCCCCGGTCATCTGCGGAGCCTGTACTGGTGCCATGCCGGAGATGTTCTTCACCGTGCGGTGGCCCGACGGCTCGGCGCAGCGGTGCTACTCGCCCTCGCTGGTCGTCGAAGAGTACCTGGAGCCGGGGGTCAGCTACCCCGTCGACGACTTCGTCGAGCGCAGTTGCGCGGCGCTGCGGGAGGGCTCCGAGCGCGTCCGGGCGAAGTACGGCTTCGCCTGCGGCAACGCGCTGGGCGCCATCGAGGACATCCGGGCCCGGGCAGCGGCGCTCGGCGACAGCACACCGGGAGAGGTACTAGTCGAGGGGTTCCAGCGATGAGCAGGCTTGTTTCGGTGCCGGGCAGCGGTACGCACGACCTGGACGGGGTGCACCGGTCGGTGGTGGTGATCGGCGGCGGCCAGGCCGGGCTGTCGATGAGCCACTGCCTGACCCGCGGCGGGGTGGACCACCTCGTGCTCGAACGCGGCACCCTGGCCAACGAGTGGCGCGACCGGCGGTGGGACTCGTTCTGCCTGGTGACGCCGAACTGGCAGTGCGCGCTGCCCGGCTTCGGCTACGACGGCGCCGACCCCGACGGGTTCATGCTGCGCGACGAGATCGTGGACTACCTGCGCCGCTACGCCGAGTCGTTCCGCCCGCCGCTGGTGGAGGGCGTCGAGGTGACCCGGCTGCGCACCGACGGGACGGGCCGGTTCGCCGTGACCACGACCGCGGGCACGCTCACCGCCGACCAGGTCGTGGTGGCGACCGGTCCCTACCAGGTGCCGCTGACGCCCCGGGTCGCCGAGCGGCTGCCGGACGGCATCACCCAGGTCCACTCGTCCGGGTACCGCAACCCCGAGCAGTTGCCCGCCGGGGCGGTGCTCGTGGTCGGCACCGGGCAGTCCGGCTGCCAGATCGCCGAGGACCTGCACCTGGCCGGGCGCACCGTGCACCTGGCCACCGGCAGCGCGCCGAGGGTGGCCCGCCGCTACCGCGGCCGCGACGTCGTCGACTGGCTCGACGACATGGGCTACTACCGCCGGTCCATCGACGAGTTCGACGACGCCGACGCGGTCCGGATGCGCGCCAACCACTACGTGACCGGCCGCGACGGTGGCCGCGACATCGACCTGCGCGCCTTCGCCGCGCAGGGGATGCGGCTGCACGGCAGGCTCGCGGGCATCGGCGCGGGCACCGCCGCCTTCGCGGGCGACCTGCGGGCCAACCTCGACGCCGCGGACCGGGTGTCGGAGTCCATCAAGGACTCGATCGACACCCACATCGCCGCGCGCGGGCTCGACGCGCCGACCGAGGCGCGGTACGTGCCGGTGTGGGAGCCCGCCGACGACGGGCCGACGTCGGTCGACCTGGCCGCCGAGGGCATCACGTCCGTGGTGTGGTGCACCGGGTTCGGCCGCGACAACCGGTGGATCGACCTGCCGGTGTTCGACGGCCGCGGCTACCCCGCGCACCACCGCGGCGAAACCAGCTTCCCCGGGCTGTACTTCCTGGGCCTGCCCTGGCAGTGGACCTGGGGCTCCGGCCGGTTCTGCGGGGTCGCGGGCGACGCCGAGCACCTCGCCGAGCGGATCGCCGCCCGCAGCGGCACCACGGCGGACTTCGAGGTGCCGTGGCTGTCGGGCACCCCGGACAGCACCTGGCCCGGCACCGACGAGTGGACCGCCCCGCGCACCGTCGCGTGAAAGCGAAACCCCTTCCTTTCCGAGTCATATCCCGGTAACAAACGAAACGCCGTGTTGTTCCGCGGGGAATCATTCCGACATCCCGTGAAGGTGGAATTGTGGACATGACCGGACGACGGGTGAACGACGCACACCGGCACCTCGGAGTGCTCCCGTCCCATCCCTTTTACGGTGGCCCCGCGATCAACGCCGACATCGGCGCGCGGGCCACGATCGACGAATTGATCGCCGACCTGGACGCCGAGGGCGTCGAACGCGCGCTCGTCATCCCGAACTACGGCGTGCCGGACCCGGACGTCGCCTTCGGCTTCAACGAACTCGTGGTCGAGGCCGCGCAGCGCGACGAGCGGATCAGCGCCGCGCTGTGGACCTCGCCCAAGCCCGGCGACGCCGAGCGCAACACCCGGGCGCTGGCGCTGGCCGGTGAGCGGGGGGTGCGCGCGCTCAAGACCAGCTTCCTGCTCGGCGGGCACCCCGCCGACCCGGAGTGCAAGCCGGAGATCGACCGGATCTTCACCGCTGCCAGGGAGAACGGCCTGGTCGTGCACGTCCACACCTCCCCGGGCGCCGCCTCGGACGTCGACCAGGTGGGCACCCTGGTCGACACCTATGGCGACGACGTGGACATCCACCTGGTGCACTTCGGCGGCGGGATGAGCGGGCACATGAAGCTCGCCGGTTCCCGCTTCTTCGACTGGGTGGCGGCGGGCAAGCGGGTCTACACCGACCTGTCCTGGGCGATCGGTTTCGCCCCGCGCTTCCTCGCCGAGGAAATCAGCCGGAGGGGGATCGGGCACGACCGGGTCCTGTTCGCCAGCGATCAGCCCTGGGGTGATTTCGCCGGTGAATTCCACAAGCTCAACGCCGTCACCGGTGACGGCGAACTCGCGGATCTCGTCTTCCGCGACACATTCGCGCGGCTCTACGCGTGACCGTGCCAGACCGTTTTCGGAAATCCGAGTCAAGGAGATAGTGGAAATGGCTGACCTGACCGAACTCGAAGAGACCAGCCTCAACGAGATCCCGCACCCCTCGCTGCCCGAGGGGTCGAACATCTACGGCGGGACGAAGGTCTTCCCGGACTACCAGGCCGAAGCGGGCCAGAGCTACTTCACCCTGGTGCACGGCATCGCGCACGAGTCCTCGGTGAGCTTCGTGGCGATCCTGCAGGCCACCCGCGCGCTGCGGAAGGGCTTCGAGTCCGCCATCTACTTCTACGGCCCCGGCTCGATGAACGCCATGGCCACCCGCGGGTTCCCCACCACGGGCAACTCCGCGTTCCCCGGCGAGCACAACATCAACGACTCGCTCAAGACCTTCATCAAGGAGGGCGGCAAGGTCTACTGCTGCCGCTTCGGCCTGTCGCTGCACGGCCTGCGCGAGGAGGACCTGATCGAGGGCGTCATCCCGACGCACCCGCTGGACGTGCAGGACGCCCTGATCCACTACGCCCGCAAGGGCGCGATCATCAACTCCACCTACATGTGGTGACCGGGTGGCGGGGGGCCAGCGCGCCCCCCGCCGGGACCGGGACCTTCTTCCCGGGGGAGGAGCCGCACCACATGACCATCGAAACGCCCATCGACACCGACCTGAGCACCCGCGTGGACCTGGCCCTGTTGGGCGCGCGGATGGACGCGCCGGTCCGGCGCAGCAAGGGCGCTGGCCCCAGCGACGACGGGCACGTCGTGCTCGACGGCGCCAACGCCACCCTGCCGACCAACCCGGACTCGCCGTACGCGGTGCGCGGCGGCCGGGTCTTCCGCGGCACCCTCGACCTCGGCCTCAGCGTCGAACCCGTGCGGCGCCCGCGTTTCTACGACCTGGAGACCGCCGACGGCGTCCGCTACGACAAGATCGCCCTCCTGCACGGCCGCGACGTGCTGGCCACGACCGTCGTGCAGACCTGCATCCGCTACGCCGAGGACAAGCGCTGCAAGTTCTGCGCCATCGAGGAATCGCTCAACCAGGGCGACACCATCGCCGCGAAGACCCCGGCCCAGCTCGCCGAGGTCGCCGAGGCGGCCGTGCGGCTCGACGGGGTGCGGCAGATGGTGATGACCACCGGCACCACCGCCGGGGCCGACCGCGGCGCCCGCCCGCTGGTGCGCTGCGTCAGGGCGGTGCTGGACGCCGTGCCCGGGCTGCCGGTCCAGGTGCAGATCGAGCCGCCCGCCGACCTGTCGGTGATCGCCGAGCTCAAGGACGCGGGCGCCACCTCCATCGGCATCCACGTCGAATCGCTCGACGACGCGGTGCGCGCGGAGTGGATGCCGTCCAAGGGGCTGATCCCGATGGCCGAGTACGAGGCCGCCTGGGACGAGGCGGTGCGCGTCTTCGGCCGCAACAAGGTTTCCACCTACCTGCTGATCGGCTTGGGCGACGACCCGGACGAACTGGTCGCGGGCGCCGGGCGGCTCATCGACCGCGGCGTCTACCCGTTCGTCGTGCCGTTCCGGCCGATGCTGGGCACCCTGGCCCGCCGCGACGGCGCGACCGCGCCCTCCCCGGAGCTGGTCGGTGACGTGACCCGGCGGGTGGCGGCGCTGCTGCGCGCGGCCGGGATGTCCGGCGCCGACCAGGGCGCGGGGTGCGCGGCCTGCGGGGCGTGCAGCGTGCTGCAAGCGGCCGGTGGTTGAGGTGAGCCCAGTGGAGATCAGCCCCGTGGAGATGACCGTGCTGGGTGAGGTGTTGATCGGGGCGCGGACCCCGGCCACCGGACCGTTCCACCACGTCGAGGTCGCCGACGCCGCCGCGCTCACCCGCTACCGGGCGCTGCGCCGGGAGACCTTCGTCGAGCGGCAGGGCCTGTTCGCCGACGACCTCGACTGGCGCGACGAGGACCCGCGCACGGTCGTGCTCGTCGCCAGGGACACCGGCGGCGAGGTCGTCGGCGGGGTCCGGCTCGGCCCGGCCGAACCGGGCGCCGACGTCGGCTGGTGGGTCGGCGGCAGGCTGGTCGTGCGGCCGGGCGCCGGTGCCGCGGGCATCGGCTCCGCCCTGGTGCGGGCCGCCTGCGCGCACGCCGAGGGCGCGGGCGCGCTGCGCTTCGACGCCACCGTGCAGGCCGCCAACGAGCGGCTGTTCCGGAAGCTGGGCTGGCGGTCGGTGCGGCCGGTGACCGTCGCGGGCCACGACCACGTGCTGATGCGGTGGCCGATCGGGCGGATCGCCGCCCTGGCCGACGCCACCAAGCGCAGGCTCGGCGCGCTGCTGGCCGGGTTGTCCCCGGGCGGGCCCGGGTTCGTCGGCGACGACGGTGCCCCGGTGCCCGGCAGCGACCTCGTCGCCGCCTGCGACGCGATCGTGCCCGCCATGGTCGAGCGCGACCCGGAGTGGGCGGGCTGGTGCTCGGTGCTGGTCAACCTCAACGACCTGGCCGCCATGGGCGCCACCCCGGTCGGCGTCCTCGACGCCGTGGGCGCCCGGGACGCGTCCTTCGCCCACCGCGTGCTCAGCGGCCTGCGCGCGGCCGCCGCGGCCTACGACGTGCCGGTGCTCGGCGGGCACACCCAGTTCGGCGTCCCGGCCTCGCTGTCGGTCACCGCCCTGGGCCGCACCGGGCACCCGGTCCCCGGTGGCGGCGGCAAGCCCGGGCACCGGATCACGCTGACCGCCGACCTCGGCGGCCGGTGGCGGCCCGGGTACGCGGGCAGGCAGTGGGACTCCACGACCTCGCGGTCACCGGAGGAGCTGCGGACCATGCTCGCGGCCGTCGGCGCGGCCCGCCCGGCCGCGGCGAAGGACGTGTCGATGGCCGGGGCCGTCGGCACGCTGGGCATGCTGGCCGAGGCGAGCGGCTGCGGCGCCGTGCTCGACGTGGCCGCCGTCCCGCGCCCCGACGGCGCGGGCGTGGGCGATTGGCTGACCTGCTTCCCCGGCTTCGCCATGCTCACCGCAGACCGACCCGGCGCGGCCCCGCTGCCCGCCGGGCCCGCGGTCGGCGCCGAGTGCGGCGAGCTGGTCGCGGGGCGGGGCGTCGGGCTGCGCTGGCCCGACGGGGAGACCACCGAGGCGATCACCTCCGCGGTGACCGGGATGGGGACGGCATGAGCGGCTTGCGGATGGCGGCGGTCGCGGCGAACTTCGACCGCGACCTCGACGGCGACTTCGCCCGCGTGGCGGGGCTGATCGACCGGGCTCGGGCGGACGGGGTGAAGCTGCTCGCCCTGCCCGAGGCGGCGCTGGGCGGCTACCTGCTGTCGCTGGACGGCACAGCCAGCTCACCGCCCGCGCTGGCCGTCGACGGCCCGGAGATCCGGAAGCTCTCGGCGCTGGCGGGCGACATGGTCGTCACCGCCGGGTACTGCGAGGCCGCGGGCGACACGCGCTACAACAGCGTGGTCTGCGTCAACGGCGACGGTGTGCTGGGCAACCACCGCAAGGTGCACCAGCCGCTGAACGAGGACGCCAACTACGGCGCGGGCTCGGGGTTCGCCGCCTTCGACACGCCGGTCGGCAGGCTGGGCATGATGATCTGCTACGACAAGGCGTTCCCCGAGTCCGCCCGCGCCCTCGCCCTGGACGGCGCGGAGATCATCGTGTGCGTCTCGGCGTGGCCGGGCAGCGCCACCAACCCGGACCCGGACCTCAACCGGGACCGGTGGAAGCGCCGGTTCGACCTGTTCGACCGGGCGCGCGCCCTGGAGAACCAGGTCGTGTGGCTCTCGGCCAACCAGTCCGGCACGTTCGGTTCGCTGCGCTTCGTGGCCAGCGCCAAGGTCGTCGACCCGGGCGGGGAGGTCCTGGCCGACACCGGGGTCACCGAGGGCGTGGCGGTGGCCGAGGTCGACGTCGCCCTGGCCCTGGAGAACGCCCGCCGGTCCATGGGCCACCTGCGCGACCGCCGCCCGGAGGCATACCCGGCGCTGGGCGCGCAACTGGTCCAGGCATAGTCGGCGCCCATGAGCGCAACCGGCACCGTCCGGATCGGGGCCGTGGCCGCCAACTTCGGCCGCGACCTCGACTTCGACCTGCAGCGCGTCGCCACGCTGATCGAGCACGCCCGCCGCGACGGCGCCGCGCTGCTGGTCCTGCCGGACGCGGCCCTCGGCGGCTACCTCGCCGACCTGCGCCACCCGGACCCCGAGTCGCTGCCACCGGCCCTGCCGCTCGACGACGTGCACGTGCGCAAGGTCGCCGCGTTCGCCGCGGAGATGGTGGTGTGCTTCGGCTTCTGCGAGGCCGACGGCGACAAGCGGTACAACAGCGCGCTGTGCGTGACCGGGGACGGGGTCCTCGGCAGCCACCGCAAGGTCCACCAGCCCGCGGGGGAGTCGATCGCGTACGCGCCGGGCACCGGGTTCCGCGCGTTCGACACCCCCGTCGGCCGGATCGGGATGCTGATCGACTACGACAAGACCTTCCCCGAGTCGGCGCGGGCGCTGGCGGTGGACGGCGCGGAGATCATCGCCGCGCTGTCGGCGTGGCCCACCAGCATCACCAACCGGGCACCCCGGATGGCCCAGGACCGCCAGTCCCGGCTCTTCGACCTCTACGACCAGGCCCGCGCGGCGGAGAACCAGGTCGTGCTCGCCTCGTCCAACCAGACCGGGGCGCTGGGCGGGATGCGCTTCCTCGGGCAGGCCAAGGTCGTCGGCCCCGGCGGCGACATCCTGGCCCGCACCTGGTCCAAGGCCGGGATCGCCATCGCGGAACTGGACGTGGCCGCCGAGATCGCCACCGCGCGGCGCGTCCTCAACCACCTGACCGAGCGCAAACCGGAGGCCTACGGGTGAGGATCGCGCTGCTGACCTACTCCACCAAACCGCGCGGCGGCGTCGTGCACACCCTCGCGCTGGCCGAGGCGCTGGCCGCGCTGGGGGAGGACGTCACCGTCTGGACCCTGGGCCGCGGCGGCGACACCGGCTTCTACCGCCCGGTCGACCCGGCGGTCACCCTGCGGGTCGTCCCGTTCCCCGACGAACCGGACGAGGGTGTCGGCCCGCGCATCCTCCGCTCGATCGCGGTGCTGCGCGCGGCTTTCGACCCCGCGGACTTCGACGTCGTGCACGCCCAGGACTGCATCACCGCCAACGCCGCCGGGCCGTGCGTGCGCACGGTCCACCACCTCGACCGGTTCACCACCCCGGAACTGGCCGCCTGCCACGAGCGGGCGATCGTGGAGCCGTACGCGCACGTCTGCGTGTCGGCGGCGGTGGCGGCCGAACTGGCCGACGGCTGGGGCCTGTCGGCGCGGGTGATCCCCAACGGTGTCGCCGCCGCGAGGTTCTCGGCCGCGGTGGGATCCGCGGCGGCGGGGGAGTGGCGGGCGAAGCTGGGCCGGTACGTGCTGTCGGTCGGGGGGATCGAGCCGCGCAAGGGGTCGGTGGAACTGCTGGAGGCGTTCGCCGGCCTGGGGTTGCCGGACGTGCGGCTCGTGGTGGCGGGCGGGGAGACGCTGTTCGACTACCGGGACTACCGGCGCGCGTGGGAGGCGCGGGCGGTGGAACTGGAGGTCGTGCCGGAGGTCCTCGGCCTGGTCGACGACGCGGAACTACCCGGGTTGGTGGCGGGCGCAAGCGCTTTCGCCTTCCCGTCGACGAAGGAGGGCTTCGGGCTGGCCGCGATGGAGGCGCTGGCCGCCGAGGTGCCGCTGGTGGCCAGCGACCTGCCGGTGCTGCGCGAGGTCTTCGGGGAGGTCGCCACCTTCGGCGCCACGCCCGCGGAGCTGGCCGCCGGGTTGCGCACCGCCCTGGCCGCGCCGGACCCCGTCCGGCGCAAGGCGGGGAAGGCGTTGGCCGCGCGGTACACGTGGCAGGCTTCGGCGCTGCGGCACCGCGAGCTGTACCGGTCCCTGCCCCGGGTCCCGCGGTAGCGCCGTGCTCAGCGCCCGCTTCGGTGGTCTGCCTGCGTGGGCGGCGGGGGACCGCCGGAGGGTGCCAGTCTCGGGCGGGAGTCGGCCAGGAGCCAGCGCCCGTCGACCACCGCCAGCTCGAAGTCGTGGACGAGGGAGTAGCCCTCGGCCTCCGGTACGCCCGGGTTCTGCTCACCCGCGGCGGTGAAGTGCAGCATGGTCCGCTCAGCCACCACGGCGTGCGCGGACGTGCCGCTGACCGTGGTCCGCTCGACGGTGATGTCCAGGTCCGCCACGTCGTGCCCGGCGAGGGGATGGGTCCGGTACCGCTCGTCGGCCGCGTCCAGCACGGTGAGCGCGGTCGCCGTCCGGGCGGCGAACTCGCCGGTCATCGACACCGGGAGCCGCGCCGCCGCGGTGCCCGGGTCGACCCCGGTGACCACGTCGGCCCTGGCCCGCAGGTAGTCGGAGACCCAGGTGGCCACCTCGGCGGACGAGAGCGCGGGCACCGCCTCGGCCCCACTGGACCGCGTCACCGCCGCGCACGTCAGCACCACGACCACGCCCGCTTCGCGCCACCTCATGCCAGTTCGCTGCCCTTGGTCTCCGGGAGGGTGCGGATCACGAAGAACGCGACCACCGCGGCGCCAGCCACGTAGTAGAAGAAGGCGTTCTGCATCCCCGCGCCCGCCAGGGCGCTGATCAGCAGCGGTGCCGTGCCGCCGAAGACCGCGACGGTGAGGTTGTACCACGCGCCGATGCCCAGGGCGCGCAACTCGGTGGGGAACAGCTCGCTCATCAGCGCGGGCGCCACCGAGGTCATCGCCGTGTAGATGGCCAGCCCGGCGGTGAAGGCGACGATCAGCCCACCGAGGTTCGGGGTGACCAAAAGGGACAGTGGGACGATCAGGACCGCGATCAGCGCCGCCCAGAGCAGTAGCTGCGGCTTGCGGCCGAAGCGGTCCGCCGCGGCGCCCATCGGGTACTGCAACGCGATGAACACGGCCGTCCCGATGGACAGCGCCAGGAACACGTCGGCCGGGTCGGCGCCGCGGGTGGTCACCGCGAACGGGGTCAGGGCGCTGAAGAACGTGTAGTAGCAGAGGGTCGAGAGCATGCTGAACCCGATCAACTGGCCCACAGCCCTCGGGTGGTCGCGCAGCGTGCGCCACAGCGGGTTGCGCACGCGCTGGGCGCTGTCGCGGCGGGACCGGAACAGCTCGGTCTCGGGGATCGTCCGGCGCAGCCACAGGGCGATCAGCCCGAACACCCCGCCCAGCAGGAACGGCAGCCGCCAGCCGTAGGCGGTCATGTCGGCCTTGTCCAGGGTGCGGGCCAGGACGAACCCGAGCACGGTCGCGCTGAGGACCGCCGACCCGGTGGAGATGTAGAAGAACGAGGAATACCGCCCCCGCCGCTCCGGCGGCGCGATCTCCCCCAGGTACGCCGACGCGTTCGACACCTCCCCGCCCAGCGAGATCCCCTGCGCGATCCGCGCGAGCAGCAGCAGCGCCGGGGAGAACCACCCGACCTGCTCGAACGTCGGCAGTGCGGCGATGAGCACCGACCCCGCCGCCATCAACACGATGGTCAACAGCATCGCGGGCTTGCGCCCCCGGGTGTCGGCGAAGCGGCCGAGCAGCACCCCGCCGAGCGGGCGGAAGAAGAACGCCAGCGCATAGGTGGCGAACGTGTTCACCTGCGCCGCCGTGGAGTTGCCCGCCGGGAAGACCTCGGTGGCGAAGTACACGCTGAACGTGGCGAAGATGGTCCAGTCGAACCATTCCAGCGTGTTCCCCGCGCTCGCGGCGAACAGTTGGCGGACCGGGAGCTTGTGCCGAGTTGCCTGGGTCACACCGCACCTCCGTTGTGCTGATCGGCAAGGCGGTACTCATTCACACGCGGCTTGAGCGTAGCCAAGGGGCCGAGGCGGTGCCCATGTACATGGACGAGACCGGCGCGATGGTCACCGGGCATCCGCTGGTGGCCGCACTCCGCCGATCGGTTGACTCCACCTACCTGACCACCAAACCGCCACCACCTGTCATACCGCTCTGCTACAGAAGAAGTGCACGAAGATGGGCAGGACCGCCAGGGCAGCACGACCTCGTCGGCCTACCAGCACCGTCCGATCAACGAGGGAGACGCTTACTTGGTGATCATCTTCAACCCCGACAAGATCGCTAGCGAGCCGTGGGCAGGGCAGGAAGCCAAGGTGGGTTCGTGCTCGGGGTAGACCAGGTGCGCCGCTACGGCTGGGCTGACGAAGACGCCGACCTGGCATGGACGGTGGCAGTGACGACGGGTCGTTCGGTTGACGACGTGATCAGCGCCTACGGCGGCGACGTCGGCCAAGAGCCCGTGCTGCTCCCGTTCGCCCAGGCGCACGTCTCACCCGACGAGTTGGGCGCTCGCAGCCTGGTCCAGGTACGCGAGGTGAGTGGACATGTGGTCACCATCGAGAACAACGGCTGGGTGGGCAAACGGCCTGCTGTGGCCGAACATGCTTCCGAAGGTGGTGGCCGGTTCATCAGCGTCTTCTGGAACCTGAACGCCAACCACACTGTGGTCCAGGCCGTGGACGGCAAGCTCGTGGCCTGCTTCGACCCGTTGACCGTGCAGCACCCGGCTCCCGTCGGAGAGACCTACCCCGACTGGATCACCGACGTGGTGTTCACCGGCGAGTCGCTGCACGCGATCCTGCTCGCGATCGTGGAACGGCAAACCGGGGTGGCTTTCGATCCGGCCTGGCTCACTGATCCGTCGTGGACGTATCGGGTTCCGGCATAGTTGCCATCGCAGTCCTCGGGGCTTCACGAACACCCTGGACAAGCCTTCCTGTCCGTCGTTATCCATCCCGTCAACGGTCGCAGAGGCTCCCGTCATGACCGCGTGGAACTGATCTGGCGCGAGAACTGAGGTAACTTCGTCCCGTGAGCGACGAGCCGTCCCGCTGGACAATCCACGACGAGCGCCTGGTGGACGACACCCGCCGCCTCCACGTGGCCATCGCCCACGTCGAACTCCCCGACGGTGTGCAGTTCGAGCAGTACGTCCTGCGGATGCCCAAGGCCAGCATGACCGTGGTTTTGGACGACGCCCGTAAGCACGTCCTGTTGATCTACCGCCACCGCTTCATCATGGATCGCTGGACCTGGGAACTTCCCGGCGGCTATGTCGACCCCGACGAGGACCCGGCCCTCACCGCAGTCCGCGAGATCGAGGAAGAAACCGGCTGGCGCCCGCGCTCGATCCGTCTCTTGACCAGCTTCCAACCCCTGGCGGGCACGGCCGACTTCGAGAATCTGATCTACGTGGCCGAAGGTGCCGAGGACACCGGCGCGTCCCCGGACATCAACGAGGCCGCCCGAGTCGAATGGGTGCCCCTGGCCCAGGTTCGAGCCATGATCGCCAACGGCGAGATCATCGGCGCAGGCGCGCAGCTCGGTCTGATGTTCGTCTTGGCAGGCTAGCGAGCCGGGAGCGGCACCTCAGCCGCATGCATCCGCTCGAACAGGGCCGTCACAGCGTCAGTAGCCCGGTACCTGTTCAGCCGCCGCCCAACATCAGCCAGGTACGCGACGGTCCGAACCGACCGCACATTCCGAGCCATCCCCACCGCCTCGGTAGCCGCCGAGCACGCCTCTTCAACCCGAGCCTGATCAGCCAGCGCCGAGGCCAACACCGACAGGTTGAACAGCTTGCCCCGGTCGTAGCCCTCGCTCATCTCCAACGACTGCCGCGCATACCGCTCCGACTCCACCGGCCGCCCCAGGTCCCGAAAGCAGTGCGCGAACTTCGCCGCCAGGTAAGCGGAATCGAAGTACCCCAACCACTCCGGCCTCTCCTGCGCCTGAGCCGCAGGCAACGCCCGCTCCGAATCCCCGAGCGCATCCAGACAAGCCCGAGCGTGCCCCTGCAACGCATACCCGTGCGCAGCCATCACCGCGGATTCCGACGCCAACGCAGCCAACCCCGACCGCCCAGCACTCGCCCGAGCAGCCTCAGCCAGATCCACCGCGATCGAACCAGACTGGAAGAACGCCGCCTGGTGACTCATCCCCGCCAACATCTCAGCGGCCAGCCCATCGTCATCGACGTCCTGACACAGCCGCAAAGCCTGCCGCAGATGCTTGCTCCCGGTCTCAGCATCCCCAGTGTCATAGGCCATCCACCCGGCAAGCTGGTTCAGCTCAGCAACCGCCCCGTGCAGCTCAGCCCGCACCGAGTCCGTAGCCCATGACTCCCGCAGCAACGGCACAACCTGACCCGTCAGGTAGTCACTCACAGCCGACCGGGCGTGCCCGCCACCAAACCGGTTGTCCAGACTCCGAAACGTCCGGGTCATCTCCCGAATGACCGTCACCTCAGAAGCGGCGACAGACCGTTTCGGCGTCGCAGCAGCGACAACAGGTGAGAACCACCCGAACCCGGAAGCAGCCAACCCAACCGCTTTCAACATCTCTCGTCGCCGCATGTCGTCCTCTCCCTCGGCGTCGCGAGCCACCGTAGAGCCGAACTCATCGACCGAATATGCACGAACTGGTTGTTCGGACAGCCGGAACCACAAGTGCCGCTCCGGGATACGCAGTGCGCGCGCCCACACGTCGAGCTTCTCCAGGTCGCGAGCAGGCTCAACCGACCGTTCAAGTCGACTCACCTGACCCTGGGTGAGATCAAGCCATCGCCCGATCCGCGCCTGAGTCAGCACCGGCCGGTGTTCGTACCGGTATGCATAGATCACCTGACCGAAGTGCCGTTCCCGGAACGCATCCCGCAGCGCCGGACGCCGCCAGAACTCGTCAGCCTTCTCCGGCGCCCGCGAAGCCAGCCCCACCCGACGAGCGCACGGACTGCACAGCGACGAACGATTGTCCGCCGCCAAGCGCGCCCCGCAGCTCCCACAGCCACGCCGCTCACCAATGGTCCCCACCCGACCACTGTAACCGCTGACAGCCCTGCTGAGCTGCGAATATGTACCTCATACATATGCCAGCGGTTCATATCGTGGGGTGAAACCGCCCGGGTCTCGATGGTGGAAACGACACCAAGGAGGCCCTGATGTCCCATCCGCAGGTAGCAAGGCCGAAGAACCCTCCCGTGGCGGCGGTGATGGTCCGGCAGCACACGCCCATCCAGATGCTCCTGGATGAGCCGAACCGCCTGGTCTCTTTGCATGTGATCGGTGATCAGGTGTCGGTCATCCTGGGCTTGACTGCGTCCAGTGGTGAACGCCTGATCGCTGAGGTTCGCCGCGCCTTGGACGAGTTGGCGGGTCGATGAGCACCGTTGTGGCCCCGTACGTGACCCAGTGGAGCAGCGAGGAAGCCGCCCCGTTCCAGATGATCGCTCTGCCGGGTGGCATCGGCTACGCGGACGAGACCTTGGGTGATCGGGACTCCCGGGGAATCCTCTGGACCCGCACCCCGTCCCGCCACGGGGAGGGCAAACCGGTATTCGGCCTGGTCCACGGCCCGCGTCAGCGCCGGGCGATGCGCAGGCTGTTGTGTCAGGTCTGCGCAGGCCCCGCCGACCGGTCGACCGACGGGGTGCTGTGGATCTTGCAGGACCAGCGTGAGGACTGGCCCGGGTGGCCGAACCGCATGGGCATCACCGAGCCGCCCATCTGCCTGCCGTGCGCTGAGCTGTCCACCCGCCTCTGCCCCGCGCTGCGCCGAGGTCACGTCCTCATCCGCGCTCGCACCCACCCGCTCGCCGGGGTTTTCGGAATGCAGTACGAACCAGGCCTGCCCACACCCGTCAGAACTGAAACCGGGTTGGTCGCGTTCGACAGCCCTCGCATCCGCTGGACTCTCGCAGCTCAACTCATCCGCGAACTCAACGACTGCACGATCCTGGAGACCCCGTGACCACGACCCAGCACTCACGACAAGAGCTGCTCGACGAGTTCGGACGGCTCTGTGAGCAGATGAACGAACGGCAACTGCTCGCACTCTGCGAGTTCTTGCGAGCCTTTCTCGACGGCTAATCGCGGAGATACCTTGTCACCGAGGCCATCTCCAGCGGGTCCACCGTCTCCGGGTTCGGTTCCACCGTTTCGGCGAAGGCCGCCCGGATCGCTTCCCGGTCGAGGCCCGCGCCGATCAGCACCAGCGTTGTGCCCGGGGTCGTCCCGGGTGGCCACTCGTCGCGGGTCAGGCGCAGGTGGGTGCCGACGGTGTGGAGGGTGAAGCGCTGGGTGTGGCCGGGGACGCCGAAGTGGACGTGGCC
The DNA here is from genome assembly GCF_021056305.1 of Actinokineospora sp. PR83. Classification (NCBI taxonomy): domain Bacteria; kingdom Bacillati; phylum Actinomycetota; class Actinomycetes; order Pseudonocardiales; family Pseudonocardiaceae; genus Actinokineospora; species Actinokineospora sp. PR83. Next base: position 79,500 of record NZ_JAJCXD010000040.1, on the reverse strand, counting down.
CTTCACCCGGTACAGGCCCGCCGGGCGGTCGGTCAGGAAGGCCATGAAGCGCAGCGGGTTCACCGGGCGGTCCTCGACCAGTTCGATGCTCTCGTAGCCCGCGTGCACGTGTTCGGTGTGCGGGGTGTCGGCCGCGACCAGGTCTTCGAACGACAGTTGCTTCCAGCGGGGTTCCGGGCGGTCGACCGGGTCGAACAGCAGGGCGGGGTCGACCCGGCTGTGCTCGGTCGGGACCACCGGCACCCCGTCCGCCAGGTCCCGCACCAGGGTGAGCAGGCGTTCGCGCTCGGCGGCGGTGACCCGGTCCACCTTGTTCAGCAGCACCAGGTCGGCGTAGCGCAGGTGCTTGTCGAGCTGCGGGTGGCGGGTCCGGGTGTCGTCGAACTCGGCGGCGTCGACCACCTCGACCAGGCCGCCGTAGGTGATGGCCGGGTTTTCGCTGGCGACCACCAGGCGCACCATCGCCGGTGGTTCGGCCAGGCCGCTGGCCTCGATCACCACCACGTCGACCGGGGGTTCGCCGCCGTCCTCGCCGGGGGTGGTCAGGCGGTCCAGCATGGCGTCCAGCTCGGACACGTCGGTCACGCAGCACAGGCAGCCGTTGCCCAGTCCGACCATCGAGTCGACCTGGGCGGCGACGGTGAGCGCGTCCACGTTGACCTTGCCGAAGTCGTTGACGATGACGCCGACGCGGACCTGGCCGGTGGTGCGCAGCAGGTGGTTGAGCAGGGTGGTCTTGCCCGAGCCGAGGAAGCCCGCCACCACCAGTACCGGAATCGTCACCCCGACGACCCTAGTGGCCCACCACCGGGTCCCGCTGTGCTCGACCGGGCGAAGTAGCGCGCCACGGCCGCCGTGTGCAGCGAGAACGCCAATTCGACCGGGCCGCGCAGCAGCTCCCAGCCGGTGGTCTCGTCGGTGGCGACGGGGGCGGGGAGGTCGGCCTCGGCGGTGCGCGGGCCCAGGCCGAACACCAGCAGCGTCCCGTCCGGGGCGCTCTCGGCGCCGAACAGGTCGACCGAGGCGGGGTCGATGACCACGCCGGTCTCCTCGCGCAGCTCGCGCGCCGCCGCGTCCCGCCAGGCCTCGCCGAAGTCGACGTACCCGCCGGGCAGCGCGAGTTCGCCCCGGCGCGGTTCGATGTCGCGGCGGACCACCAGCAGGGCGTCGTCCCCGGCCGAGGTGACCGGCAGCAGGACCACCGCCACCGGCAGCGGGTTGCGGTACGCGGTGTCCCCGCAGGCCGGGCAGTGCCGGGGCCAGCCCGCGTCCGCCGGGTAGGCCGCGCCGCAGGTGGAGCAGTGGGAGTTCTTCGGCATGGCGCAGATCCTGCCCGACCGGCGGCGGTCAGGCGCCTGCCGGATCGGCTGCCCTGGCGGCCCGCTCGACCTCCGCGTGCCGGTTCGCCCAGAAAGCCGCGTCCTGGCCCCGCCGGATCATGCTCTCGGTGTCCATCTCCACCGCGCCGTCGAGGTGTTCGCGCAGGATGTCGGCGTGGCCCGCGTGCCGGGTGGTCTCGCCGACCACGTGGACCAGGACGTCGAACAGCCGCACCTCGGGACGCGGCCACCACGGCACGTGACCGGGGGCGTCGGCGGGGAGGCCGTCGATCGTGGCGTCGGAGTGCTCCCACACGCGCCGGTAGCGGTCGACGACCTCGGCGCGGGTCTCGTACTCGGTGGCCCACATGTCGGTGCCGCGCCGGGTCTCGTCGTCCCAGGCGGGCAGGGGCTCGGGGAACGGGCGCCGAAAGACCTCGCCGAAGTACCTGGCCTCCCAGGTCGACAGGTGCTTGACCAGGCCGAGCAGGTTGGTCCCGGTGGGGGTCAGCGGGCGGCGGACGTCGTACTCGCGGAGCCCGTCGAGCTTCGAGAGCACCGATTCGCGCACCTCGCGCAGTTCGCCGTGCAGGTGCGCCTTCGCGTAGTCGTCCATCATGGGGTGAGCCTGCACCAGCCGACCGCCCGCCGGGTGGCTGACCTACGATCGCCGGGTGCTGCCCCGGTTGCCCTCGCCGCTGACCGAGGTCGTCGACGAGCGCCTCCATGGGGTGCGGCTGCTGCTCAAGCGGGACGACCTCATCCACCCGGAGATTCCCGGCAACAAGTGGCGCAAGCTCGCGCACAACCTGGCCCCGGCGCGGGCGGCCGGGCGGGTGGTGACCTTCGGCGGCGCCTACTCCAACCACATCCGCGCGGTCGCGGCGGCGGGCCGCGAGCACGGGTTCGCCACCGTGGGGGTGATCCGGGGTGAGGAACACCTGCCGCTCAACGATTCCCTGGCCTTCGCCGTCGAGCGCGGGATGGCCCTGACCTACCTCGACCGCGCCACCTACCGCCGCAAGACCGACCCGGACGTCCTCGCCGCCCTGCGCGACCGGTTCGGCCCGCACCACCTGCTGCCCGAGGGCGGCAGCAACGACCTGGCGGTGCTCGGCTGCCAGGAGATCGTGGCGGAGCTGGGCGACTTCGACGTCGTCTGCTGCCCCTGCGGCACCGGCGCGACGCTCGCCGGGCTGGCCCGGGGGCTGCGCGCGGGCCGGCGGGCCGTCGGGTTCGCCGTGCTGCGCGGGGACTTCCTCGCCGACGCCGTGGCGGACCTCGCGGGTCACCGTCGCAACTGGACAGTCGACACGCGGTTCCACTTCGGCGGCTACGCGAAGACACCGCCGGAGTTGCACGCCTTCGCCGACGAGTTCACCGCGCGGCACGGCGTCGCGGTGGAACGCCTCTACGTGGCGAAGATGCTCTATGGCGTCTACGCACGTGCGGCCTCGGGCGAGTTCGCCCCCGGGACGACGGTGGTCGCCGTCATCACCGGGTAGCCGTCACCCCCGGATGGTCAACCCCACGTCGGTCGACTCCTTCAACGTCCGCGTGACCGTGCAGACCGCCTCCACCGCCCGCCGCACCACGGCGACGAGTTCCGCCCGCGCCCGCTCGTCGAGCCCGGACAGGTCCAGGTCGAGCCCGATGTCCACCCCGTCGAGCGCGTGCGCCCCCACCGGCCGCACGTCCTCGGCCACCACGTCGACGACCGCGTCCGGCGTCGTGCGCCGCACCACCAGGTCCTCCGCGGTGATCCCGACGCAGCCCGCCGCCGCGGCGAGCAGCAGTTCCACCGGGGTGAACGCCCCCGGTTCACCGACCCGCCCGAGGCGCACGTGCCCGCCGCGGTCGTTCGACGCGGTGAACGCGTGTGTCCCGATCCGCCGGACCCGCACCGCCGCCATCCCGGCCTCCTCCTCGTCGAGGGCTCCGACCGCGGGGATCCGCCCTGCGCCTGGAGATTCCGATGATCTTACGCGGGTTCGGGCCGGGCCGCGTGCGGGCGCTCCAGCGCCGTGGCGTCCGGGGCGGCGAAGCCGAACCCGGCGTAGAGCGAGTGCGCGTCGGCGGTGTGCAGCAGCCAGCGGAAGTGCGCGCCCGGGCCCTCCTCGACCATCGTGCGGACCAGTGCCTTGCCCAGGCCGCGACCGCGCGCCGACGGCAGCACGAACACGTCGGCGAGGTAGGCAAGCGACACCCCGTCGGAGATCGCGCGGGCGAAGCCGACCTGCGCCCCGGTCGCCCGCTCGTAGGCGCCGACGACCCGCCAGGCGCCGTCGATCTGGGCGTCGACGTGGGCGCGGGTGCGCCAGCGGGCCCAGTAGGCCTCGGTGGACAGGAACCCGTAGATGGCCGCGCGGTCGAGGCGGGTCGGGTCGGTGTCGAGGTCGTACTCGCTCACGGGGGTCCTTCCTGGCGGGCGGGGTGCCCACGGCGGTGGTGGACTCGCGGGTCAGGTGCGTCGCGGACGCGGTCGCACAGGGCGCGGACCAGCCGCGCGGTCGAGTCGGAGGTGGGGCCGCGCGCAGAGGCCCAGCCGTCGGTGGTGCGGGCGAACCGGCCGCGCACCCCGCGCGTGTAGGACACCCGGCCACGGTAGCTGTCGCGCTCGTCCGACACCCGCGATTTTCCGGCGGTCTGCCTGCCGCCCACGGACATGCCGGAACTGCTGGCCGCCGCCGTCGCCGCCGGGAGGGAGCCGGGCGCGCTGGAGGGCGAGACCACCACGATGTCCGCGCCGCTGCCCGCCGACCGGGTCGCGTCGGGGGCACGGCGGAGATGGGCGGCAGTACGGCGCGTTCGGCGCCGAGGTCGCGGTGCCCGCCGACGCCCCGGCCCTGCACCGGGCGCTGGCCCTCACCGGCCGTGACCCGTCCTGGCGGCCCGCCTAGGCTCGGTCGCGTGGCGTGGGACTTCGTGGTGGTGGGCGGCGGGATCGCCGGGGTGTCGGTGGCGGCCGGGTTGGTCGGGCACGGGTCGGTGCTGCTGGTGGAGGCCGAACCGGAACTGGCGCGGCACACCACCGGCCGCTCGGCCGCGATCTACCTGCCCAGCTACGGCGGCCCGGTGGTGCGCGCGCTGACCACCGCCAGCCGCGCCGGTTTCGCCGCCCGCTCGGTCGGGGCGCCGCTGCTCAGCCCGCGCCCGACGCTGTGGTTGGCCACCACCGAGGGCGGGGCCGCGGCGATGCCGCCCGCCCCGGCGGTGTCGGCGGCGGAGGCGCTGGCGCTGTGCCCGGTGCTGCGGCCGGAAGTCGTGGTGGCCGCCGCGGTGGACTCGGGCACGATGGACGTCGACGCCATGGGGCTGCACCAGTCCTACGTCCGCGAACTGCGCGCGGGCGGCGGCGAGATCCGCACCGGGGCGCGGGTCACCGCGCTGGCCCGCGACGGCTCGGGGTGGGTGGTCGGTCTCGGCGGGGACACCGTGCGGGCGGGCGTGGTGGTGAACGCCGCGGGTGCGTGGGCGGACGAGCTGGCCGTGCTCGCGGGTGTGCCCGCGCTGGGTCTGCGCCCGCTGCGCCGCACCGTCGCGGTCGCCGCCGCGGCCGCGGTGGACCCGGCGTGGCCGCTGGTCGCGGAAGTCACCGACGCCTTCTACTTCCGCCCGGAGGGCACGGGAATCCTGCTGTCCCCGGCCGATGAGACCCCGTCGGCGCCGGTCGACGCCCGGCCGGTCGACGTGGACGTCGCCCTGGCCCTGGACCGGGTCAACGCCGCCACGACGCTGGGGTTGCGCTCGGTGCGCCAGAGCTGGGCGGGGCTGCGCACCTTCGCCGCCGACCGGGAACCGGTGGTGGGGGAGCTGCCCGGGCACCCGGGTTTCGCTTTTGTCGCCGGGCAGGGCGGTTACGGCATCCAGATGGCGCCCGCGCTGGCCGAGGTGGCCGTCGCCGTCATCACCGGTGGGCCGACCGCGGTGGACCCGGCACTGCTCTCCCCGGCCCGGTTGCGCCGGGACGGCGACCCCGGGCAGGGGAATACGGCCTGACCGCGGGAACCCGACACCGTTCGAGTGCCCTTTCCCGCTGTGGCAGGTGAACGGGGCCGCGCGGGATCAGTCGAACGGTGTCAGGTGGGGGCGCTTGGGGGCGCGGCCGTCGCCGGAGGAGCGGCCGGTGAGGCGGCGGCCGATCCAGGGGGCGGCGTGCCTGCGGACCCAGCGCAGGTCGGCCACCGCGCGCTCGTGCCACGGGGCGGCCGGGGACGGCGGGACCGGTTCGTCCCAGTCGAACTCCGGGGGCAGGCCCAGGGCGCGCAGGACGGCCTCGGCGACGCGGCGGTGGCCCTCGGCGTTGAGGTGGATGCGGTCCTCGGCCCAGAGCTGCCCGGAGTCGAACACCCGGGAGGAGAACAGGTCGACCACGATCGCGTCGTGCCGTTCGGCCAGGGCGTCCACGGTGGCGATGAGGGCGTTGACGCGGGGGAGCAGCCGGGTGCTGCCGCGCATCCGCCGCGACGGGTCGATCACCCGGAACAGCAGCAGCCGCCCGGAGGACTCCGCCAGGGTGTCGGCGATGCGGGTGATGTGCGCGGTCACCGCGGCGAGGTCGCAGCCGGGGCGCAGGACGTCGTTCATGCCGCCCGCGAAGCAGGCCACGTCGGCGCGCATCGCCGCGGCCGGGGCGAGCTGCTCGTCGACCATCTGGCCGACGAGCTTGCCGCGCACGGCCAGGTTCGCGTACCGGAAGCCGGGCGCCTCCACGGCGAGCCGGGCGGCGACGAGGTCGGCCCAACCCCGGGAGGTGCCGTCGGGCAGGTCGTCGGACAGGCCCTCGGTGAAGGAGTCCCCGAGGGCCACGAGGCTGGTGTAGGCGTTCATCTCGGCGCAGAGGCTACTTTGGTCGTGCCGCGGGTCCACCGAAAGGTGTGGAAGCCCTCGTCGGTGGCCCTCGCCTCGCTACCGTGGGGAGGTGAGCCGCCACGCCGACGCCCCCCTGTGGCACACCCGCCGGGAGGCATTCTTCTACCTGCTGCCCATCGGGGTGACGCTGGCGCTCTGGGGCCTGTTCGCGGTCGAAGCCGGGTTGCCCGACACCCCCGCGGACGCGCTCGACACCGTGGTCTCGCTCGTGCTGATCGGCCTGCTCTGGGTGCGCCGCCGCCACCCGACCGCGCTGCTGGTCGCCACCCTCGCCGTCAGCGCGCTGTACCTGGTCCTGATGACCTGGGGCGCCGAGTTCTTCTCCCCCGACCTGGACTTCGCCTCGCCCTGGGTCCCCCTGGCGACCCCGGTGATCGTCTACAACGCCGTCCTGCACGCGGGTTCGGTCGTCGGGACCGCGCTGGCCGCGGCGCTGTACCTGGTCGCGGCGCGGCCGTGGGAGGTCTCCACGGACGTCATCCTGGGGGCCGTCACCATGGTGGTCCTCCCCGCGCTGATCGGCCTGTACCTGCGGGCCCACCGCACCCTGGTGCGGGCGCTCACCGACCGCGCCGAGCGGGCCGAGCGCGAGCAGCACCTGCTGGCCGAGCGGGCCCGCGCCGACGAGCGGGTGCGGCTGGCCGAGGAGATGCACGACGTGGTCACCCACCGGGTCAGCCTGATGGTGCTGCACGCGGGCGCGCTGGGCGTGACCGCGCCGGACGAGCGGGTCCGCACCGCCGCCGAGGGGCTGCGCGCGGCGGGCTGCGAGGCGCTCGACGAGCTGCGCGAGCTGGTCGGCGTGCTGGGCAACCACGAGCGCGCCGACGCCGACGAACCACGGGAGGTCGACCCGGGCGCGGTGCCGGACCTGTCGACGCTGCTGGCCGAGTCCGCCTCGGTCGGGGTGCCGGTGGAGCTGGTGCGCGAGGGCAACCCGGCGCTCACCTCACCCGCCGTCGGGCGCACCGCCTACCGGGTGGTGCAGGAGTCGCTGACCAACATCCGCAAGCACGCGCCGGGCGCCCCGACCAGGGTGCACGTGCGCTACGGCGGTGACCGGGTGCGGCTGACCGTCCGCAACGACCGCGCCACCGCCCCGGTGGACCGGGGCCTGTCGCGCACCGGTTCCGGTGCCGGGCTGGCCGGGCTGCGGCAGCGGGTGGAGCTGGTCGGCGGCACCCTCACCGCCGGGCCGCGCACCGGGGGCGGCTTCGAGGTCGACGTGGTGCTGCCCGCCTACGTGCCCGCGGGCGCCGAGCGGTGATCCGGGTCGTGCTGGTCGACGACGAGCCGATGGTGTGCGCGCACCTGACGGACATCCTGTCCTCCGCCCCGGACCTCGACGTCGTCGACACCGCGCACGACGGCGCCGCCGCGGTCGAGTCGGTGGTCCGGCACCGCCCGCACGTGGTGCTGATGGACCTGCGGATGCCCGGCGTGGACGGGCTGACCGCCATCGAGCGGATCGCCTGCCTGCCCGACCCGCCCGCCGTGGTCGCCCTGACCACCTTCGACGCCGACCGCTACGTGCTGCGCGCCCTGCGCGCCGGGGCGGCCGGGTTCCTGGTGAAGACCACCCCGCCGAAGGACCTGATCGGCCTGGTCCGCGTCGCCGCAGACGGGCACACCGTGCTGTCCCCGGCCGCCACCCGCAGGCTCGTCGCCGCCCAGGCCGGGGAGCAGGCCGCCCGCGACCGGGCGCTGCGCCGGGTGCGGTCGCTGACCGAGCGCGAGACCGAGGTGCTGACCGGGCTGGGTGAGGGGTTGTCCAACGCCCGCATCGCCGCCCGGCTGTCGCTGAGCGAGGCCACGGTCAAGAGCCACGTGTCGCGGATGCTGGTGAAGCTGGAGGTGGAGAACCGCACGCAGGCGGGCCTGCTCGCCTACGACGCGGGCCTGGTCACCCGCTGAGCCCGGCCGGGAAAACGGAGCGCGCCGGGGTGTGACGCCTGGCACGCTGGCCGCCATGGCATCGACGCTCCTGAACATCTGCATCGACAGCAGCGACAACTACGCCCTGGTCACCTGGTGGTCGGAGGTCTTCGGCCTGCCGCTCGACCCGGACAACCAGCCGGGCGAAGAGGAGACGTGGATCGAGCTGCCCAACGGCACCACGATCATCTTCAACCGCGTGCCCGAGCCCAAGGCGGTCAAGAACCGCGTGCACATCTGCCTGCAACCCGACATCCCGCGCGACGAGGAGGTCGAGCGCCTGCTCGGCCGCGGCGCGACCCTGGTCGGCGACCTCCGCGAGCCGGACGGCACCGGCTGGGCCGTCCTCGCCGACCCGGAGGGCAACGAGTTCTGCGTGCTCCGCAGCGCCGCCGAGCGCGCCGCCACCGGGGGCTGACGGCCCGCCGGTGTGACCGAGCGGACCCGCGGGAAAGGATTCGGCGTCCCCGGTGTTGACCCGGGCATGGACCCGGTGGTGGACGTCGTGGTGATCGGAGCGGGGCAGGCCGGTCTGTCGAGCGCGTACTTCCTGCGCCGGGCCGGGCTGGACTTCGTGGTGCTCGACGCCAACCCCGGGCCGGGCGGGGCGTGGCGGCACCGCTGGCCGACGCTGCGGCTGGGCACCGTCCACGGCATCCACGACCTGCCCGGCCTCGCCCTGCCGCACACCGACGAGGACCGGCCCGCGTCGGAGGTCGTCGCGGAGTACTTCGGGCGCTACGAGCGGGAGTTCGACCTGCCCGTGCTGCGCCCGGTGGCGGTGAAGGCCGTGCGGGACACCGGGTCGACGCTGCGGGTGGAGACCGCGCGCGGCACCTGGGAGACCCGGGCGCTGATCAACGCCACCGGCACCTGGGACCGCCCGTTCTGGCCGAGGTACCCCGGGCAGGCGGAGTTCGCCGGGCGGCAGTTGCACACCGCCGACTACCGGGGACCGGAGGAGTTCGTCGGCAAGCGCGTGGTCGTGGTGGGCGGTGGCGCCTCGGCGGTGCAGGCGCTGATCGAGCTGGCACCGGGGGCCGCCGCGACCACGTGGGTGACCCGCAGGCCGCCGGTGTGGCGGGACGGGCCGTTCACCCCGGAGGTCGGGCGCGCGGCGGTGGCGCGGGTCGCCGAGGCGGTCGAGGCGGGCAGGCCGCCGGAGAGCGTGGTCAGCGTGACCGGGCTGGTGCTGACCCCCGAGGTGGTCGAGGCGCGGCGCTCCGGTGTCCTGGACCGGCTCCCCGTGTTCGACCGGCTCACCGCCGACGGCGTCGCCTGGGACGACGGGCGGTTCGTGCCCGCCGACACGATCCTCTGGGCGACCGGCTTCCGGCACGCCCTCGACCACCTGGCGCCGCTGCGGCTGCGCGGTCACGGCGGGGGCATCACCGTGGCCGGGACCCGGGTCGCCGCCGACCCGCGGCTGCACCTCGTGGGTTACGGCCCCTCGGCGAGCACCATCGGCGCCACCCGCGCCGGGCGGGCCGCCGTCGCCGAGCTGAAGCGGTACCTCGCGGGCCGTGCTGCGCCGGTCGGCTGACGGCTATCGTGGGGCGACCGGTAGCGGAGGGAGTCCCATGGCGGACATCGGAGCGAGGCTGGCCGACATCGTCGGGCTGACCGAGGTGGTCGACGACCACGGCCACGACGAGTCGCTGACCGTCCCCGCCCAGCGGCCCGCCCACGTGGTGCGCCCGGAGACCGCCGAGCAGGTCGCGGCGATCCTCGAAGCCGCCACCGAGCACGCCACCCCCGTCACCGCCCGCGGTTCCGGCACCGGCCTGTCCGGCGCGGCCGTGCCGCGCGCCGACGGGATCGTGGTGTCGTTCGAGAAGATGAACCGCGTGCTGGAGATCGACACGGAGAACCACGTGGCGGTCGTGCAGCCCGGCGTGACGTTGCAGGAGCTGGAGGAGTGCACCGCCGCGGCGGGGCTGGTGTACCCGGTCTACCCCGGCGAGCTGAGCGCCAGCCTCGGCGGGAGCGTCGCCACCAACGCGGGCGGGATGCGCGCGGTCAAGTACGGCGTGACCCGCCACCACGTGCTGGGGGTGCAGGCCGCGCTGCCGACCGGGGAGCTGATCCGCACCGGCGGCCGGTTCGTCAAGTCCAGCACCGGCTACGACCTCACCCAGTTGATCGTGGGCTCCGAGGGCACGCTGGCCCTGGTGACCGAGGCGATCCTCAAGCTGCAACCGCGCGTCGCGCACCAGGCGACCGTGCTCGCGCCGTTCGCCGACCTGGCCGCCGTGGTGGCGGCGGTGCCCCGGGTGGTGGCCAGCGGGATCGGGCCGCTGATCCTGGAGTACATCGACGGCATGACCATGGGCGCGATCACCCACACCGCCGACCTGCAACTGGGCATCCCGGACGCGGTCCGCGAGACGGCGCAGGCCTACCTCGTGGTGATGCTGGAGAACCGCTCCGCCGACCGCCTGGACGCCGACGTCGCCGAAACCGGGGAGATGCTCGCCGGGCTGGGCGCGGTCGACGCGTACGTGCTGCCCGGCGGGTCCGCGCGGCGGCTGATCGAGGCGCGGGAGCGGGCCTTCTACACGGCCAAGGCCGCAGGCGCCGACGACGTGATCGACACCGTGCTGCCGCGCGCCGCCCTGCCGGACTTCATGGCCGCGGTCACCGGCATCGCCCAGGCGCACGGGACGTTCGTGATCGGGTGCGGGCACGCGGGCGACGGCAACGTCCACCTCGCGGTGTTCCAGAAGGACGCCGAGCAGCGGTCCGCGGTGCTGGGCGAGCTGTTCGCCGCGGCCATCGCGCTGGGCGGGGCCATCTCCGGCGAGCACGGCATCGGCCGGGCGAAGCGGTCGCACTTCCTGGCGTCGGAGGACCCCACGAAGGTCGAGCTGATGCGGCGGGTCAAGCAGGCGTTCGACCCCGCGGGCGTGCTCAACCCCGGCGTCCTGTTCTAGACCCGCCCGTTCCGAGAACCCGTTACCCGGCAAGTGAAGGACGACATGAACGGCGCACAGTCACTGATCCGCACGCTCGTCGACTCCGGGGTCGAGGTGTGCTTCGCCAACCCGGGGACCTCGGAGATGCACTTCGTCGCCGCGCTGGACTCGGTACCGCAGATGCGGGGCGTGCTCGCCCTGTTCGAGGGGGTCGTCACCGGTGCCGCGGACGGGTACGGGCGGATGGCGGGCAAGCCCGCCTGCACGCTGCTGCACCTGGGGCCGGGCCTGGCCAACGGCGGGGCGAACCTGCACAACGCCCGCCGCGCGCACACGCCGCTGGTCAACGTCGTGGGCGACCACGCGCTGTACCACAAGGGTTTCGACGCGCCGCTGGAGTCGGACATCGACTCGCTGACCGGGTGGACCGAGGGGTGGAGCCGCACCTCGACCGACACCGAGAAGGTCGGGGCCGACGCCGCCGCCGCCGTCGCCGCCGCGCGGGCGCTGCCCGGCCGGACGGCGAACCTGGTGCTGCCCGCCGACGTGTCCTGGGGCGAGGGCGGGGTCGCCGCCGCGCCCGTGCCCGTCCCGGCGCCCGACGCCGTGCCGGACTCCGCGCTGGCCGCCATCGCCGAGGTCCTCGGGTCCGGTGAGTCCACCGTGCTCCTGCTCGGCTCCGGGGCGACCCTGGAGCGCGGGCTCGTCGCCGCCTCGCGGATCGCCGCCGCGACCGGGGTCAAGGTGCTGGTGGAGACGTTCCCGGCCCGGTTGGAGCGCGGCGCCGGGCTGCCCGCCGTGGAGCGGCTGGGCTACCTCGCCGAGCAGGTGCAGTGGCAGTTGACCGACGTGCGGCACCTGGTGCTGGCCGGGGCCACCGCGCCGGTGTCGTTCTTCGCCTACCCGGGCAAGGCCTCCGAGCTGACCCCCGATGGCTGCGCCGTGCACACCCTGGCCGCACCGGGGTCGGATGTGGTCGACGCCCTGGAGCGGTTGGCCGACTCGGTGGCCCCCGGGGTGGCGCCGGTGTTGCAGGAACCCTCCCGGCCCGCGCTGCCGTCCGGGGAACTGACCCCGCAGAACTGGGCCGAGGTGATCGGGGCGCTGCTGCCGGAGGGGGCGATCATCTCCGACGAGGCGAACACCTCCGGGCTGATGATCCCCATGGTGACCGCGGGCGGTCCCCGGCACGACGTGCTGACCCTGACCGGCGGGTCCATCGGGCAGGGTCTGCCGGTCGCGGTCGGCGCCGCCGTCGCCTGCCCGGACCGGCCCGTGGTGGCGTTGCAGGCCGACGGCAGCGCCATGTACACGATCTCGGCGCTGTGGACCATGGCCCGGGAGCAGTTGGACGTGACCACGGTGATCCTGAACAACCGGGCCTACGCGATCCTGCGGATGGAGCTGGGTCGGGTGGGGGCCGAGGGCGCCGGGCCGGTGGCCCGGTCGCTGCTGGACATCGGTGGGCCGGACCTGGACTTCGTGAAGATCGCGGAGGGGATGGGGGTGCCCGCCACCCGGGCCACCACCGCCGAGGAGCTGGCCGAGCAGTTCGCCGCCGCGCTGGCCGAACCGGGACCGCACCTGATCGACGCCCTGGTGCCCTCGCTGATCTGACCCGCTGCCCGCGCGGGGGCTTGGCCGGAGCCCGGTCAGGCCCCCGCGCGGCGGGTCACGGCTTGCGGCCCGCCCCGGCCCAGATGACCGCCTCGTTCGGCCTGCTGAAGTGGATCTGCTTGGCGTTGGGGCCGGTCTCCTCGGGGTGCCACTCCGGGGTCCAGACCATGCCGGGGTCGACCAGCTCGAAGTCGCCCATCAGGGCGGTGATGTCGGCGCGGGAGCGCCAGATGGCGTTGCTGCTGGAGGAGCTGTCGTACATGGCCTTGAGCTCGGCCAGCTTCGGGCCGAGCTCCGGCGGGATGCCGTCGTCGGTGATGTGGGAGATGCCCAGGTAGGAGCCCCGGGGGAGGAGTTCGCGGTAGCGGGCCACGCACTGCGCGCCGATGTCCTCGCCGGTCTCGCGGTCGGGCTGGAACACGTGCAGGACGGCGATCATGAGCAGGGCGATGGGCTCGTCCGGGTCGAGGATGCCCGTCGCCATCGCCTCCGACCACAGCTCGTCCGGGTCGCGCAGGTCGCCGTAGATCACCGCGTTGCGGTCGGTGTTGCCCTCCTCGTCCAGCAGGATCTCGGCGTGGGCCACGGCGACCGGCTCGTTGTCGACGTAGACCACCCTGGCGTCGTCGGTGATCTCCGCGGCCACCTGGTGGGTGGCGCCCGCCGTGGGCACCCCGGCGCCGATGTCGAGGAACTGGCGGATGCCCCGGGTGGTGAGGTGGCGGACCAGGCGGTTGAGGAACAGGCGGTTGGCGACGGCGATGTTGCGGACCAGGGGGAACCGCTCGACCACCCGCTGGCCGAACTCGCGGTCGATGGCCCAGTTGGCGGTGCCGCCCAGGTAGTAGTCGTACACCCGGGCCACGCTGGGGCGGTCCAGGTCGATGCCCTGCGGCGGGATCGGGTCGGAGAGGGCGTCGGACAAGGTGGGCTCCCTGGTCGGGTTCGGTCGGTCTGCGGGATGTCAGGTGGCGCGCGGGACGAGCAGCGAGCGCAGGTACTCGACCGTGCCGTCCCGGTCCAGCGCCGCGTCGGAGATCCGGGCCCACTCGGCCCGGTAGGCGGTGAGCTTGGCCGCGCTGGTGACGGTGCGGGCGTCGCCGGGCAGTTCGATGTAGGCGAAGCTCTCGCGCAGGTCGTCGGCGAAGTCGAGCACGGTGAAGCCGGAGTGCACGTGCGACAGCGGGGCCTCGTAGGGCAGGAACCGCAGGTCCAGGTTGTCGTAGGTGTCGATCATGGTCAGCAGGTGCTCCACCTGGTCGACCACCAGGTCGCGCGTGCGGCCACCCGGCAGTCGCTCCAGGCAGGACGGGCTGAGCACCGCGCGGTAGGCGGGCGGGTCGGCCACGGTGAAGATCTCGGTGCGCGCCTTGCGCCTGCGGAAGCGCTCGGTGATCTCGGTCTGCGCGACCACCCCGGGCAGCCAGGCGAGCTGGAACTGCTTGAGCATGTACCGCTCGGACTGCAACGGGCCCGGGATCCGCTCGGTGTGCCAGCCCAGGATGGTCTCCGCCTCCGACTCCAGGTCGACCAGCAGGGCGAACTCGTCGGTCTCCTGCAGGCCGGAGCGGATCCGGCGCTCGGTCAGCCGCTCCGCGAGCAGCACCATCTCCTTGGCCTCGTCGTCCGGGGTGGCCAGGACCTGGAGCATCCGGCGCAGTTCGTCGGCCTTGACCCCGACCTTGGCCGCCTCGATCTTCTGGATCTTGCTCTGCGTGCAGCCGAGGTGTTCGGCCACTTCGGCCTGGGTCCGCCCGGCGCTCTGGCGGGCGGTCTGGATCCGCCGGGCCAGCGCACGGCGTGCGGCGTTGTCCTGCACCCGGTTTCCACCTCTTCGGTCCGGCTGGCGAGGGCCGAATCAGCGTATCCGACGGTGCGTGTCCGCACCCTGCTCGGTTGGGCGGGCCCGGAACCGCCTCGGTGATTTCGGATTAATCCGAAACCGTCCTGGTTCGGCTCCGCTGTCATCCCGAACCGGTGAACACCCGCGAGGTCCGCCAGGTCACCCGTCTCCGACGGCGCCCAGGAAACGAGTCCACGCGGTCCGCCCGAAGGACAGCCCGCCGTGTTCCCGGTTCTTGGAATCGCGGACGTCGGCACCGGTCGGCGCGGTGAGGCGGACCTCGACGCAGTCGCCGTTCGGCTCGCAGCGGCTCGAGGTGCGCCAGCCACCCGTGCCCGCCGGGCGTCCCCCGCGGCTGAACCCGTTCTCGCTCATGGTGTGTCTCCACTCGTCGGTGAGGTCCGATGGGATTAATCCTGCCAGCGGAATAATCGAAGTGCAACACTCCGTGATGCGATCCGCGCTGAGAGTGACGACGGTTACCCGATCCTCAGATCATCCCCTGTCTTCCCCGCGTCGGCCGGGGCGGGCGAGGCAGGAGTGGATTAATCGCTTTTCCCGAAGATGATCATTTGTTCCGGTAAGGGAATAATCCGGACCGGTCTGGATTTCAGTTCGCCAGAAGGATCGGCTACCGTTCGCCGTGGACGGCGGTCCACTCGGCGCTCGACGTGCGGTTTCGGCTCCATTTCACTCTTCAGTGGAGATTGTGGGACACCCACTGCGGAGGAATTCGACCGACGGCGGGCACCGGCTCCGCCGCCACCGGGAAAGTCGAACCGAGGGACTGGGCACCGACATGCACAGCACAGCGCACCGCACCCGCGGCCAGGAACCGCCCGCGGGCCGCGTCCGGCCCGGGGCCCCCGCGCCCTGGACGCTGTCGCCCACCCGGCGCGACTCCGACCGGATCACCACCGCCCTGCTGGCCGCGGTCGACCCCGCCGCCCGCCCGGGCGGCGCGGGCCCGGCCGTCTCCGACGGGGTGGCCCGGCTGGCGCGGCGGCTGCGGGCAGCGGTGCTGCTCATCCCCGCCCTGCTGCACGGCGCGCTGCGCGCCGCGTTCTCCGGCCTCGGCGGCCCCGTCGCCGTGGTCGTCCTCGGGGTGGCACCGGAGTGGGAAACCGACCCGCCCGGCCGCCCCCGCCCGCGCGCGTCGACCCTGGGGCAGGTGGGGGAGCACCTGCCGGAGGGGAACCGGGAAGCCGCCTAGACCCGTCGGGGGCGACGGGTCGTTGTTGCCGGGCGCGGAGGTGGCGCCGGTTCCGGTTTCGAGGGGTCAGGGTCGGCGGGCGTGTGCGCGTCACCGCCGTCCTCCGGTGCTGTGCGCCGGGGGGCGGCGGTGACGCGTGGTGGGCTTGGAGTCAGTGCTTGGTGCCTGGGCTTGTGTGCTGGGTGTCCGGGTGTTCGGCCGTGTCTTTGGTCAAGGGCCCGGGATTTTCGGGGCGTGCCCGGGTGGGTGGATCTGCTCGGGCGGGGCCCCTACGCCGATCATGTGCCCAGTGTGACCGAGTGGGGTTGAAGAGATGCCCCACAGCCCCAGCAGGCTTGCACATGATCGGCACCCCCACCCAAGCACATCCACCCACCCGGGCAGTTGGTCACCGGGCCGGCGGTTTGGAGGTGGTCGGCAGCTACGCCGGTGGGGTTCGGGTGGCCGGCCGCCAGGCCGGCGGGTTTGGGGTGGCTGCGCCGGGGGCGTTGCGGTCCGCCGGGTGTTCCGAGAACGGCGGTGGCGCACCGCGACCAAGTCGCGGTGCGCCACCGTGGGGTTCTTCTCCCCGTCAGGGGGTCGGGTCGACCACCGTCGGGAGGGGTTCGCGGTCTGCTGCGGCCCGCTCCTTGGCCTCCCGCATCTCGAACACGTCGGTTGCCAGGTCGCCGATTTCGCGGGCGATGTCGACGATCGCCCCGGTGACGATCTGGGCGATGCGGCCGACGTGCACGGCGGCCGACTCGGTGATCTCCTGCACGGTGTCCTTGGTGCTCTCGAACTCACTGACCATCTGAAGTCCCCATCCCCGTCATGCCACGCGGAGCGCGCGGCCCTCCTTGACGTTACGGGTGCCCGGGTTCGACGGCTTGCGCCAGAACCGGTCCGGCAGCGCCAGCTTGACGATCTTCACGGCGACCGAGCCGAGCTGCCTGGTCAGGCCGCCGGTGTTGTAGGGCAGGCCGTACTTCTCGCAGATCGCCCGGACCTCGCCCGCGATCTGCGGGTAGCGGCGGGCCGGGATGTCCGGGAACAGGTGGTGCTCGATCTGGTGCGACAGGTTGCCGGTCATGATGTGGAACAGCGGGCTGCCGGAGATGTTCGCCGAGCCCAGCATCTGCCGGAAGTACCACTCGCCGCGGGTTTCGTCCTTGGTCTCCTCCTCGGTGAAGCTCTCCACACCGGTGGGGAAGTGGCCGCAGAAGATGATCGAGAACGCCCAGATGTTGCGGACCAGGTTGGCCGTCGCGTTGGCCGTCGCGGTGGCCACGAACTGGGGGCCGGTCAGCGCCGGGAACAGCACGTAGTCCTTGAGGACCTGCTTGAGGCCCTTGTGCCACATGCGGCGGCGCACGCCCGCGGTCTCCGACCACTTCTTGCGGCCGGTGCGCAGGTTGTCGACCTCCAGGTCGTGCAGCATCACGCCCCACTCGAAGAACACCATCAGGGCGAACGCGTACGCCGGGTTGCCCAGGTAGTACGGGTTCCAGCGCTGGCCCTCGTCCATCCGCAGCACGCCGTAGCCGATGTCGCGGTCCTTGCCGAGGATGTTGGTGTAGGTGTGGTGGATGTAGTTGTGGGAGTGCTTCCAGTTCTCCCCGGGCGCCACGTTGTCCCACTCGAACATCTTCGAGTTCATCGCCGGGTCGCGCATCCAGTCGTACTGGCCGTGCATGACGTTGTGGCCGATCTCCATGTTGTCGATGATCTTCGACAGGGAGAGCGCCGCGGTCCCGGCGAGCCAGGCGGGCGGGAAGGAGCTGGCCATCAGCAGGCCGCGCCCGGCGACCTCGAGGGCGCGCTGCACCTTGACCACGTCGTAGATGTACTTGCGGTCCTCCTCGCCCAGGTCGTCGAGCAGGCGCTGGCGCAGCGCGTCGAGTTCCTCGCCCAGTTCCTGGAACTGCTGCGGGGTCAGGCGGGGGGTCTTGGTGGTCATGTCCGATGCTCCAAGAGGGGGTCAGATGTCGATGGCGACGTCGCCGACCGGTACGGAGACGCAGAGCTGGATCTCCTCCTCCGGGTCGGTGGACAGCTCGCCGTTGCGCACGTCGCGGGTGCACCCGCTGGTCTTGACGCTGGTGCAGGTGAAGCAGATGCCCATCCGGCAGCCGAACTCCGGCTTCAGCCCGGCGGCCTCGGCCTGCTCCAGCAGCGTCCGCCCGGAGTTGGGCGCGGTGGTGGCGCTGCGACCGAAGGTGACCTCCCCGGTCGCGTCCTCGGCGTCGACGGTGATCGGCGCCGGGGCGAAGTCCTCGGTGCGCAGCCGGTGGGCCACCCCGAGCCGGTCGAACACCTCGCGCGCCCCGGCCATCAGCCCGGGCGGGCCGCACAGGTAGGTGTCGGTCTCGGCGAACCACGGCGCCGCCGCGCGCAGGTGCTCCTCGGTGAAGAACCCGTGCAGGTCACCGCCCTCGACGTCGGTGTAGGCCAGCAGCAGCCGCACGTTGTCGTGGCGCGCGGCCAGCTCGCGCAGCGCGTCCCGGTAGGGCACGTCCGCCTCGGTGTAGGCGTAGTGCAGGAAGACGATCTCGCCGCGGTGGCCCTCGTCGGTCAGCGTGCGCAGCATCGACATCACCGGCGTGATGCCGCTGCCGCCGCTGACCAGCAGCACCCGGTCCGGGCGGGTGGCGGGGAGGGTGAACTCGCCCTCGGCGGGCGAGAGGTGCAGCACCAGGCCCCGGCGGGCGTTGGCGTGCAGCCACCGCGACACCCGGCCGCTGTCGTGGGCCTTGACGGTCAGCTCGAACCGGCCGTCGCGGCTGTGCTCGGAGGTGGCGGGGGAGTAGTAGCGGGTGTGCCGCACGCCGTTGATCTCGACGCCCACCCGCACGTGCTGACCGGCGGTGAAACCGCGCCAGCGCCTGGTCGGGCGGATCGTGAGCGTCACCGAGTCGCGCGTGGTTCGGTGCACACTTGTCACCTCACCACGAATCTCGCGGAGAACCAGCATCGGATGCACGAGTTCGAGGTACCGGTCGATGCTGTGTGGCGTCGCCAGGGCCTCCAACAGGTGCAACCCAGGGAATCGGCGCTTGCGCTCCAGCTGGGCCGTCACCACGTGCCTCCAATTTCAGTGAACGTGCGTACACTGAAAAGTGCAACGCGGATCTTGGTCGGTGTCAACCGGGTGGCCGTGTGACGTGACGAACAGTGCGCGTGGGGGAGCCGATGCGGGAGGCCGGGGCGCGGCGGGGCGATAGGGTCGGTGCCGTGGCTGAGGACGTGTCCGGTGCGGTCGGCACCCGGCAGGAGCGCAAGCGCCGCACGCGGCAGGCCCTGCTCGACTCCGCGCTGCGGCTCCTCGCCGACACCAGCCTCGCCGGCCTGAGCCTGCGCGAGGTCACCCGCGAGGCGGGCATCGTGCCCACCGCCTTCTACCGGCACTTCCCGTCGATCGGCGAGCTGGGCGTGGCGCTGGTCGAGGAGAGCATGCGGACCCTGCGCGCCATGCTGCGCTCGGCGCGGCGCAAACCGGCCGACGACGCCATTCGCGGCTCGGTCGCCATTCTGGTCCAGCAAGTCGGTCGGTCTCCTTCGCATTTCCGCTTTCTCATCCGCGAGCGATATGGCGGTGTGGCCGAGGTGCGCAAGTCCATCGCGGGCGAGCTGCGGCTGCTCGGCAGCGAGCTGGCCACCGACCTCGCCCGCTACCCTGGCATGGCCGACTGGGACGCCGACGACCTGCGGATGGTCGCCGACCTGATGGTCGGAGCCATGTTGTCCGTGGTCACGGCGCTGCTCGACGTGTCCGGCGACCCGAGGGCGGAGGCTGAGGTGGTCTCGGTCGCCGAGCAGCAGCTGCGGCTGATCGCGCTCGGCATGGCCCACTGGCGCCGTCCCTGAATTGCACCGGTTGCTCGGCGCTCCACTGCGCCGCGGTCGGTTCGAATGGTACACAAATGCTGTGATAGCCGACACGGTGTGGACGGTTCATCCTGATTTCCGCGACTATTTTGCCCATTGTCATCAAGGCTGTTCATTGCCCGCGGCAAAACATCGCACGAGGTGAGCAATTTCGGGTCGTTCCCAGACTGTGCCGCACCGATGGTGTCGTCGGGCGCCCGCGCGGACTATGTTGCCTAGCGGTGTGGCGCAGCGGGCGGCCGAACGAGAGGGCGTGGCGGACATGGGCGCGAGGACAGCCGCGAACACGGCCGCCGACCTGCCGTACCAACTGCACGCGCGCTGGCGGTGGATCGGCGTGGTGCTCGGCTCGCTGATCCTGCTGGTCTCCCTGGCGGTGCTCGGCCTCGACGACGTGCTCGGGTTCGTGCTGGCCGCGGTGTTCATCGTGCTCGGCTTCGTGCTGATCGACACCTTCTACAACTCCGGGGTGCGGGTCACCGCCGAGGCCGTGGAGGAGCGGTCGATCCTGGTGCGCTCCTGGATGGTGGAGTGGGACGAGGTCGTCGGCATGGAGGTGCCCGCCGGGCGGGTCGTGCGCAGGCCGGTCCTGCTCACCCGCGACGGCGACCGGCTCTCGCTGTACTCGCTGGCCTTCCTGAGCCTGGGCCGCGAGCGCGCGCCCTCCCGGATCGGCAGGTTGCGGCACACGGTCGAGGAGATGGCCTACGACGGCGCCGACGAGTACTACGAGGACGACGAGGACTTCACCGACGACTTCGCCGACCTCGACGACGACGTGGACGTGGAGGACGTCGAGGACACCGACCTCGACGATCCCGCGGACCGGGCCGACGACGACAGCGACCACGACGAAGCGGACGACCACGACGAAGCCGGCGAGGACGACGGGGACGCGGTCGACCACGACGGCTCGGACGACTCCGACGACGCCCCGGATGCCGCCGACGACCGGGACGACCTCGACGACCTCGACGAGGACGACCGGGTGGCGGGTGAGCCGGGCGAGGGCGACCGGGAGCCCGCGGAAGCCGACGGGCCGCGCGGCGAGCGGACCCGGCAGGAGCAGTCCGCGTCCTAGCCCGGGCCGTCGCCCCGGCGGAGCAGGGCGCGGCGGGGGAGACTGGGCCCATGAGCAGGCCGGTCGTGATCGACACCGAGGAGCTGGGGCTGTTCGGCCCCGACTCGGTGACCTGGCAGGTGCACGCCGACCCCGCGCTGTGGCTCGGCGGCATCCGCAGCCTGTACCTGCAGGCGCTGCACCCGCGGGCGGTCGCCGGGGTCGTGCAGAATTCCGACTTCCGGACCGACCCGCTGGGCAGGCTCATCCGCACGGCGGAGTTCGTCGGCACCAGCACCTACGGCACCCTCACCCGGGCCCACGCCGCCGGGGCCGCCGTGCGCCGGGTCCACCGGGCGCTGCGCGCCACCGACCCGGACACGGGCGAGGTGTTCCGGGTCGACGACCCGGAACTGCTGCTGTGGGTGCACTGCGCCGAGGTGTCGTCGTTCCTGACCGCCCTGGGCCGCTCGGGCTGCCCGCTGACGCGCGCCCAGGCCGACCGCTACCTGCACGAGCAGCGCCGCACGGCCGCGCTCGTCGGCCTGGACCCCGCCGAGGTGCCCGGGTCGCTCGCGGAGATGTCGGCCTACCTGCGCGGCGTGTACCCGGTGCTGCGGCGGACGGCGGGCAGTGACGTGATCTACGACTTCCTGCACCGACCCCCGGTGCGCGGCTGGCCGGCGCTGGGCGTGCGCGTGTACGAGCCGACCGTCTCGCACCTGGCCTACTCGTTGCTGCCCGGCTGGGCCCGGAAGCTGCACGGCCGCCGCGGCTACCCGCCCGCGCTGACCACCGCCGCCGCCCGGGGGCTGCGCGCGACCGCCCAGGTGGTGCTGCCCCGGTTGCGCCGCGAGGACAGCTCGGCCCAGCCCGCCTTCGTCGACGCCGTGCGCAGGCTCGGCGACTGGGCCGCGCCCTCGCTCGACCGCCTGCCCGCCTGCTGACGCCGGGGCCTGGCAGGGCTGTCGGAGCTGCCCGGCCGCCGACCGCGGTGCCGGACCCGCGCCCGCGGGTCCGGCCGGTCAGGGGGTCACTCCCCGTGCGCCTCCTGGAACTTGATCACCAGCGCCTGCGGGATGCGGCCGCGCTCGGCGATGTTCTCGCCCTGGCTGCGCGCCCACTCGCGGATCGCCTGGTTGTCGGCCTTCTCGCCCGCGGTGGTGGACTTGCGGGCGCCGTTCACCGCGGCGGCCCTGGTGCCCTTGCGGCCACCGGTGCGCCGGGCGTGCCCGACGAACTCGGCCAGCGAGTCGCGCAGCCGGGCGGCGTTGTCCCGGGAAAGGTCGATCATGAAGTCCACGCCGTCGAGGGCGAAGGTGACGGTCTCGTCGGCCGTTCCGCCGTCTAGGTCGTCGACGAGTTCGACAACGGTCTTCTGGGCCACGGTTTCCTCCGCGTGATGTGAGTCGTTTACGGCACGGGAACCCGGTGAATTCCCCGGTGCTCTCCCGGCGTGGGCCCACTAATGCGGCCCGGTCGTCAGGAAGGGTATCGGTATCGCCGTCGGGTCGCCGTCAGGCGGTGCCGTGTGTCGTACGAGTCATATTGCCGCAGGCGTCGCCCCCGGCGGTGGTCGGCGGGAAAACGACCTGTCCGATTCGCGCCGCCCACCGGTGCCCGGCGAGCGGTCACGCGATCGAATGAGGCCCATCGGCACTGGTCAGCCGGTGTGCCTAATGCAGCCCGACGGGGCCGTGGGTGAATTTCGGGTTGTTCATACCCGAAGTGCGCCGCTGTCGGGTGCGCGATGATGGTATTCGGCACTCCGCCGCGACCGCGGGTGGCACGTGGGAATGCGCCCGCCACCCGGATAGGGTGCGACCATGACCGTCGACCTGAGCGCCTTCCCGCGCGTCGCGCTCGGCCATTGGCCCACACCGTTGGACGAGTGCCCCCGGCTGGGTGCCGAGCTCGGCATTCAGCTCCTGCTCAAGCGCGACGACGTCGGCGGTGTCGGCGCGGGCGGGAACAAATTGCGGAAACTGGAGTTCCTGCTCGGCGCCGCGCTCGACCGGGGCGCCGACACGGTGATCACCTTCGGCGCCGTGCAGACCAACCACGGCCGCCAGACCGCCGCCGCCTGCGCCCGCCTCGGCCTGCGCTGCGAACTGGTGCTGACCCGCAGCGTCGCGCGCACCGGTCAGGCGTACGAGGAATCCGGCAACGTCGTCCTCGACCACCTCTACGGCGCGAACCTGCACCTCTGCGCGGACGCGGAGGAGACCGCCGCCGTCTACAACCGACTGCTCGCCGAGGCCGAGGAGCAGGGCCGCACCGTCGCCACCTTCCCGGTCGGCGGCTCCGACGAGGTCGGCGTGCTTGGCTACGTGGCGGCCACCGTGGAGCTGTTCCAGCAGGTCGACTCGCTCGGCCTGGACGTGGGCGCCCTGGTGGTGCCGGTCGGCAGCGCGGGCACCGCGGCCGGGGTCGCCCTGGGCTCCGAGCTGCTCTGCCGCACCACCCGGGTCGAGGCCGCCTGCGTCTCCCACACCGCCGAGGAGTCCCGCGCCGACATCACCCGCCTCGCCGGGGCCGCGGCCGGGCTGCTGGGCGCGGCGGAGCCCGCCCTGGCGGAGCTGGTGGTGGACGACCGGGCGGTCGGACCGGCCTACGGGGTGCCCACCGAGGAGATGTGGCGGGCGCTGGAGCTGTTCGCGCGCACCGAGGGCGTGACCCTGGACCCCGTCTACACCGGCAAGGCCGCGGCTTGCCTGGTCGACCGGGTCCGCACCGGGGAGATCGCGCAGGGGGAGACCGTGGTGTTCTTCCACACCGGCGGGTTGCCCGGGTTGTTCGCCTACGCGCCGGACCTGATGGCCCGCGCGGGTTCCTAGGCCGTGTGCTCAAGCCTGGGATTGGGTGGGCGTGCCCGGGTGGGGCCGCTTCGCTGGACCCGGGTGGGTGGATCTGCTCAGCCGTGGCCGGGTCTTAAAAGCCCGGGAGTTTTGGGGCGTGCCCGGGTGGGTGGATCTGCTTGGGCGGGGCCCCTACGCCGATCATGTGCCCAGTGTGACCGAGTGGGGCTGAAGAGATGCCCCACAGCCCAGGCAGGCTTGCACATGATCGGCTCCCCCACCCAAGCACATCCACCCACCCGGGCCTCTGCGTAGCCGGGCAGGCGGTTGCGGGGGTGGCCACCGGCTGCGCGGCGTGGGGTTGCGGGTGGCTGGCCGCCGGGCCGCCGGTTGGGGGTGGTCGTTGACTGCGCCCGGCGGGGTTCGGCGTGGCCGGTGGCCGGGCTGGCGGTTGGTGGGGCCTGCGGTGTGGTGGTGGCTGGGTTTCGCTGCGCCTGGTGGGGTTCGGCGTGGTCGGGCGGTTGGCAGGTGGTTGGTGGGGTGGCTGAGCGTGGGCGGCTTCGCGGACAGGCAGACCCCGGGACCCAGGGGTCTCAGGTGCCGGTGCCCAGGCGCAGCGCCCCGGTCGCGATCTCGCGCAGCGCCGGGTCCTCCGGTGTCGAGGTCTGGTCGAGCCACACCGCCTGCACCAGCTTGACGCTGTTGCCCTCGCGGCCGCTGGCGTAGGCGGCGGAGGTGAACGCGGGCTCGCGGTCCCCCGGCCACGGCACGCCCTCGGCGGCCTGGTCGCGCACACCACCGGCCCCCGGCCGGTCGGCGACCGCGCGCAGCTCCGCCCCGGAGGCGCTGCCCGCGAAGCGCAGCACCGAGACCAGCACCGCGGCCTGCCTGCCGTCGCGGCCCGCGGCCTCGAAGCGGGCCCGGATCAGCCGGGCGCACCGGTTGGCCTGCAACCACGCCTGCACGTCGCCGAACGCGTGCGCGGCGCAGTCGGTGGCCTCCGCGGTGCCGCGGGCGGTGTAGCCGATCCCCTCGACCGGGACCGCCGCGGAGGAGTGGGGGGTCTGCCCGCCGCCGGGGTCCTCGTCGGCGGAGCTGATGGCCACCGCGATGCCGGTGATCAGCAGCACCGCGACCAGGACCACCGCGGCGATCGGCAGCCACCGCAGCGACCGCTGCCGCGCCTGGGCGGGCTCGGGCCGGTTCGCCTCCAAGGCGACCTTGGGGATGAACGTGGTGCTCGCCGCGGCGACCGCGGGTGCCACCACGTCGCCGAAGCCCTCGGCGACCAGGTCGGCGTGGTCGAGTTCCACCCCGAGCGCGGCCAGCATCCGGCGGGCGTCGGTCGCCGGGCAGACCCGGGTGTGCGTGGACAGCTCGCGCGCCGCGGTCAGCAGCGACTTGGGTTCCGGGTGCAGGATGCGCACGCCGCGCACCAGGTCGGCGCTGGGCTGCGCGACCTGCCCGACGTACGGGCCGACCGCGACCACGGTGCCGGTCGGCAGCGGTTCGGCCCTGGCCGACTCCAGCGCGTCGGACACCGCCGAGGTCGCCCCGAGCGCGTCGACCGCCGGGTTCACCGGGCCGTCCTGGCGGGTCAGCGGCCAGCCGTCGGTCTTCCACACCCCCGACAGCGGCGCCTCCAGCCGCATCGCCGGGTCGGGCAGGTCGACGCCGACCACCACCAGGACCGCGCGCGGCAGCAGGATGACCGCTTCGAGCGGTTCGGGGTGGTCCGGCGGCCGGTACCCGATCAGCGCGATCCCGCCGGCGACGCCGTCGCCGCGCCCCCAGGAGGCCAGCGCGGCCCGCAGGTCGTTGCCGACGGACGACGCCGTGTCACCGAGTCGCAGTGTGCGCAACGCGGCACCTCCACCAGTCGCGGCCTGATCACGTGGAACCCCCCACGGGCAGTGTGCGACACGGTATCCCCGGCGGCCATTCCGCGGACCGGCGACCTCGATTCGCGGATCTTGGTCGAACGTGGTGGCGCCTCGCCATCGGTGACCCGGTCCCCGGTGACGCCGCTTCGTGAGTGATCGGGTGCGGGGAGTTCGCGGTGGACTCCCCCCGTTCGTCACCGGCGGGCGGAATCCGCGCACCGGGCGGTGTCTTTCGCCGTTCGTGTGGCCAAGGGGTCCGGCGGCAGGGCACAATGATCGCGGGCAATCACCGCCGGTCACCCGTTGGGCGCGATGGACGTAGGGGAAGACGATCCTCGTCGAGCAGCGGAGGTCAGCAGTGAGCACCCGTGGAAACACCCAAGGTGTGGTGTACGTCCACTCGTCGCCGTCTGCGGTGTGTCCGCACGTCGAGTGGTCGATTTCGGGCACCCTCGGGGTCCGCGCGGAGTTGCGCTGGACCGCGCAGCCCGCGGCCCCCGGCCAGTTGCGCGCCGAGTGCGCGTGGACCGGTGACGCGGGCACCGGTGCCAAGCTGGCGGCCGGGCTGCGGGCCTGGCCGATGATCCGCTTCGAGGTCACCGAGGAACCCAGCGCTGGTGTCGACGGCGAGCGGTTCTGCTACGCCCCGGCCCTGGGCCTGTGGCACGCCCGCACCGGCGCCAACGGCGACATCGTCGTCGGCGAGGACCAACTGCGCACCGTCGCCGCCACCGCCCGCGGCGGCGAGTCCTTCGCCTTCAAGGTCGACGAACTCCTCGGCGCCTCCTGGGACGAAGCCCTGGAACCCTACCGCCGCGCGGGCGACGGCGCCCCCATCACCTGGCTGCACCGCGTCGGCTGATCCCAGCTCGGCGGTTCCTCGGTCGCGCCCGGGCGGCGGGCCCGCTGTGGCACGCTGGCACCCGTGCGCGAGTCGGGTGGTGGGCAGCGGTGGGTGCTGCCGGTGGTGCTGGTCGCGGTCGTGCTGACCGCGGTGGCGGGGCTGCTGGCCCGCGAGTTCTACCTCGACCCGGTCACCAGGACGTCCCCGCCCGCGTCGGCGGTCGTGCCGACCGAGTCCGCCGTCCCCGCCGCCGCCCAACCCGGTCCCCGCGACGTCCGGGGCACCGCCGACGCCGTCGGCCATCCCCTCTTCGAGACCACCCGCCAGCTCCTGCAGACCCACTTCGACGCGATCAACGGCAAGAACTACGACCGCTGGAAGACCACGGTCACCGACGACCGCGTGAAGGCCATGCCGGAACCCGACTGGCAGCGCAACTACGCCACGACGACCGACGGCACCATCGTCGTCTACCGCATCGAGACGGGTCCGCCGAACACCGCCAGGGTCCTGCTCACCTTCGTCAGCAAGCAGGACACGGCCGACGCCCCGCCGGAGCTGCCGGTCGACTGCATCCGCTGGAGCGTGGTCTACCCGCTGATCCTCACCGGGGGCCAGTGGCGCCTCGACATGACCTCCACCGGTGCCAGCCCCCAGCACGACCCCTGCTGATCAGTCCTCAGTGGAACGACAGGAGGACCCGCCCCCACCCGGGACGGGTCCTCCTCGCACCGGCGTGCGCCGGTCAGGCGGTCGTGAAGACCAGGGCGACGTTGTGCCCGCCGAAGCCGAACGAGTCGTTCACCGCGGCGGTGATCTCCACCTTGCGCGGCTGCCCGGTGACCACGTCCAACTCGACCCGCGGGTCCAGGTTCTCCAGGTTGCGGGTGGCGGGGATGACCCCGTAGTACAGCGACAGCAGGGTGAAGATGCTCTCCACCGCGCCCGCCCCGCCGACCAGGTGGCCAATCGCGGACTTCGGCGCGGTGAGCACCGGGTGGTCGCCGATGGCCTTGCGGATCGCGGCGGCCTCGCCGACGTCGCCGACCACCGTGGAGGTGGCGTGCGCGTTGACGTGGCCGATGTCGGCCGCGGTCAGCCCGGCCACGCGCACCGCGTTCTCGATGGCCTTGATCTGCCCCAGGCCCTCGGGGTGGTTGCCGGTGATGTGGTAGGCGTCGGAGGTCATGCCGTACCCGGCGACCCGGCCGTAGATCCGCGCGCCGCGGGCGATGGCGTGGTCGGCGCGCTCCAGCACCAGCACACCCGCGCCCTCACCGAGGACGAAGCCGTCCCGGTCGGTGTCGAACGGCCGCGAGGCCCGGTCCGGGGCGTCGTTGCGGGTGCTCAGCGTCCGCGACTGGCAGAAGCCCGCCACGGTGATCGGGTGGATGCACGCCTCGGCGCCACCGGCCACGACGACGTCGGCGCGGCCGTTCTGGATCATCTGCCAGGCGGTGGCGATGCCCTCGGCACCGGAGGCGCAGGCCGAGGCCGGGGAGTGCACGCCCGCCCTGGCGCGCAGCTCGATCCCGACGTGCGCGGCCGGGCCGTTGGGCATCAGCATCGGCACCGTCAGCGGCGAGACCTTGCGCAGGCCCTGCTGCTCCAGGATGTCGTCCTGGCCCAGCAGCGTCAGCGGTCCGCCGACCCCGGTGCCGATGCTGACCCCGAGCCGGTCCGGGTCCACCGGTTCGTCCCCGTCGGAGGGCAGGTCGAACCCGGCGTCCGCCCAGGCCTCCCGCGCGGCGATCAGGGCCACCTGCTCGCAGCGGTCCAGGCGGCGGGCCTGCACGCGCGGCAGCACGTCCGTCGGCTCGACGGCGAGGGGAGCGGCCAAGCGCGCGGGCAGGTCGTACTTCTCGACCCACTCGTTGTCGTTGCGCCGGATGCCGTTCTCGCCCGCGAGCAGGGCATCCCAGGTGGACGTGACGTCCCCGCCGAGCGGCGTGGTGGCGCCCAGCCCGGTGACGACGACATCGACGTTGCTCATGGCGGTTCCTTCACAGCGGGTGGTGTGCCTGACCGGGTGCCGGGCGGCACGGGGACCCGGGGTTTCGTGCGGGTGGAGCGGTCGGTGCTGCGATCAGGCGTGGCTGGACACGTAGGTGACGGCGTCACCCACGGTCTTGAGGTTCGCCAGCTCGTCGTCGGGGATCTTGACGCCGAACCGGTCCTCGGCCTGCACGGCGATCTCGACCATGGACAGCGAGTCGATGTCGAGGTCGTCCACGAAGGACTTGTCCGCGGTCACGTCGTCGGGGGAGACACCCGCGACCTCTTCCACGATCTCCGCGAGGCCCTCGAGGATCTGCGCGTCGCTGGGCTTGTCCGACATGTGCTTGGTGTCCTTCCGTGGTGTGCGTTGCCACCGGCCGGGCACCGCGCCCGACCGGTGTTGTTGCGGCCCCTGGGTCAGGGGCAGATCACGACCTGCCCCGCGTAGGACAGGCCCGCTCCGAAGCCCACGAGCAGCGCCACGTCACCGGGCTTGATCCGGCCCGCGGCGCGCATGTGGTCCATCGCCATCGGGATCGATGCCGAGGAGGTGTTGCCGGAGTGCACGATGTCGTCGGCGACGACCATGTCCTCCCGGGCGCCGTTGGCCCGCAGCTTCTTGGCGATCGACTCGACGATGCGCAGGTTCGCCTGGTGCGGGATGAGCACGTCGACCTCGGCCGGGGTGATGCCCGCGGCCTCCAGGGCGCGCAGCGCGATCGGCGCGATCTTCGTCGTCGCCCACCGGAAGACCGACTGGCCCTCCTGGTAGAGCACCTTGTTGCCGCCGGGGGACGCCGGGTTCGGGTTCATCCCGATCGTGTCGACCAGGTCACCGGCGCTGCCCCAGACCACCGGGCCGATGCCGGGGGTGTCCGACGGGCCGACCACCGCGGCGCCCGCGCCGTCGGCGAAGATGATCGCGTTGGCCCGGTCGGTCGGGTCCACCCAGTCGGTCAGCTTCTCCGCGCCGATCACCAGCACCCGCTTCGCCGAGCCCGCGCGGACCAGGTCCGAGGCGGTGCCCAGGCTGTAGCAGAAGCCCGCGCAGGCGGCGTTGAGGTCGAACGCGCCCGCCGCCTTGACCCCGATCCGGTCGGCCACCTGCGCGGCGCCGTTGGGGATGGGGTGCGGCATGGTGCAGTTCGCCAGGATCACCGTGTCGACGTCGGACGGGCTCAGGCCGGAGTCGGCGAGCGCCTTGGACCCGGCGATGACCGCCATGTCGACCAGCTTCTCGTCCGGGGCGGAGAACCGCCGCTCGGCGATGCCGACGCGCTCGCGGATCCACTGGTCGGTGGTGTCCATGTGCAGCGACAGCTCGTCGTTGGTGACGATCCGCTCCGGCTGGTGGCTGCCCACGCCGAGGATGCGGGTGGCCGAGGGGCCGGTGGTCTGGTTCAGCGTGGTCATGACGCGCTCCCGATCAGCTCGACGACGGCGTCGAGGGTGTCCGGTGTCTTCAGCGCGAAGAAGGGTGTTCCCTTCAGCTCGCGCTTCGCCAGGCCGACGAGCGCGCCCGCGGGCGGGAACTCGACGACCGCGGCGACGCCGCGCTCGGCCATGGTGGCCATGCACAGGTCCCACCGGACCGGGTTGGTGACCTGGTCGATGAGCCGCTCCAGCACGTCCGCGCCGTCGGTGACCACCGCGCCGTCGCGGTTCGACAGCAGCGTGCGGGTGGGGTCCGCGGGATTGGCCAGGGTGGCCGCGTGTGCGCGCAGCGCGTCCTGGGCCGGGGCCATGTAGCTGGTGTGGAAGGCGCCCGCGACCTTCAGGGTGATCGCCTTGGCGCCCTCCGGCGGTTCGGCGGCGAGCTTCTCCAGCGCGGCGATCGAACCGGCGGCGACGATCTGGCCCGCCCCGTTGCGGTTGGCGGGCACCAGGCCCAGCTCGGCCAGGCGGGCCAGGATGCCCTCCTCGGTGCCGCGGACCAGGGCGGACATGCCGGTGGGCTCCAGCTCGCAGGCGGCGGCCATCTCCCGGCCGCGGACCGCGGCGAGCGCCACCGCGTCCTCCGGTGTCAGCACCCCGGCGATCGCGGCGGCGGCGAACTCGCCGATCGAGTGGCCCGCCACCAGCACGTCGGCCGGGATCTCCACCCGCCGGGCCAGCTCCTCGTAGGCCAGCAGGGTGGAGGCCACGATCAGCGGCTGCGTGATCGCGGTGTCCTTGATCTCGTCGGCGTCGGCGGTGCTGCCGAGCCGGGCGAGGTCGAGCCCGGCCACCTCGGACCAGCCCGCGAGCCGCTCGGCGGTGTCGGGCAGTTCGAGCCAGGGGAGGAGCATCCCCGGCGCCTGGGAACCCTGTCCGGGTGCGAGCAGTGCGATCACAGTGCTAACTAGACACCGTCCGCCCGCCCGGTGAGGATGCTGCCAGCTCACCAAGCTCCGGCACCCCTGTTGTGGAAACCCTACAAAGCTTGAGCCGTTATGAACCGCCACCGCGGCAGTTCCTTGTGCGTTGTGGTGTGGGCCACCGAAGCGTTGCCTGGAATTGACGGTTTACCAGAGTCCCCGGGCCCGCGACAAGCGCCCCACCGCCAGCGCCACCCGCAGGACCAGCGCGTCCCGGGGGTCGTTGGCGTTGTGCCCGGTGACGTCGGTCGCCTTCCGCAGCCGGTAGCGCACCGTGTTCGGGTGCACGAACAGCTGCCGCGCGCACGACTCCAGCACCCCGCCCGCGGCGAGGTACGCCTCCACGGTCTCTTGTAAGGCTCCTCCTGCCTCCTCCAGCGGCCGGGCCACCCGGTCGATGAGTTGCCACTCGGCTTCCGGGTCGCCCGCCAGCGCCCGTTCCGGCAGCAGGTCGGCCGAGCGCACCGGCCGCGGCGCGTCCGGCCAGGCGACCACCGCGCGCAGCCCGGACAGCGCGTCGGCGGAGCTGCGGTGCGCCTCGGCGATGCTGGCCATGGTGGGCCCGGCCACCACCGGTCCCGCCCCGAACGCCGAGGCCATCCGCACCAGCGCCTCCCGGTCGACGGGGTCGGTGGTCGGCCCGGCCAGCACCACCACCAGCCGGGAGCCCTGCACGCCCAGCAGCACCGGCCTGCTCGCCCGCGCGGCCCGGCTGCGCACCTCGTAGACCACGGTCGGCTGGTCGTCCGAGGGCGGGTTCCCGACCAGCACGGTGGCCTCGGCCGCCGGGTCCCAGCCCAGCGCCGCCGCCCGCGACAGCAGGGACTCCTCGGCGTCGCCGCGCACGATCCCGTCCACGACCAGCGCTTCCAGCCGCGCGTCCCACGCCCCCCGCGCTTCGGCGGCGGACGCGTAGGACATGGCCGAGGCGAACGCCACCTCCCGGCCGTACCGCAGCACGGCCTCCGACAGCACCGCCCGCTCGGCCTCGTCGGCGGCCAGGTCCGGCACCATGTCCTCGAACACCTGCAACGACACCCGCACCATCTCCACCGTCTGCCGCAGGCTGATCCACCGCGACAGGTCCCGGGGCGCCCCCCGGAACGTGTCGGTGGTCATCCGCAACGCCTCCCGCGGGTCCCGCAACCAAGCGGTGAACCCCGCCACCCCGTTCTGCGCGACCAACAACACACTGGCCCGCTGGTCAGCGGGCATCCGCCCGAACCACGCGAACTGCTCATCCATGGCAGCCACCGCAGCAGCCGCCAGTTTCCCCGAAGCCCGCCCCACCGCATCCAAAGTCCCCGCCGACAACCCCACCGATCCCCGACCACTCATACCCAAAGAATCCCACGCCCCCCACCCCACCAAAGCCGCCCCACGCTGTCCCACCCCAAGCCCCACCCCAAGCGCTACCCAACAACTACCGTGCCCACCGCGACTAAACGGTCTTGCTCGCCGAAGGCGGCCCACGCTGGTTCAGGAACCCACCGCACCGTGGGGGTCTGGGGGGTCGCCCCCCAGATTCGATGACCGCCCCACCGATGGGAAGCACGAGTGCGAACAGGACTCGGAATGGGGCGGGCCGCCCAGCATGTTCGGTGCGCTCGATGCTGGGCGGCCCTTCTCCCCGGTCCCCACCGGTAGTTCCACTATGGACTGCCCGGGTGTATCGCGGCTAGGTGAAACGGTCTAGTTCCCTCGTTCGTGCGACGCAGCGGCCGTGCGCCACCCGTTCGACCGGTCACGCGGGGTGTGGAACAAACGACTTGTGGTGGGGGGTTGGATCGACCATGGGAAGGGGGACGCCATGCACGTCCTGATGGACTACGGGGTGACCGTGTTCGGGCAGCGCATCGCCTGGGCGGAGCTGATCGGGCAGGTGTTCGCGCTGGCCGTGGTGTTCCTGGCGCAGCGGCGCACGCTGTGGACCTGGCCGGTGCAGCTGGTGTCGGTGGTGCTGCTGTTCACCGTGTACCTGTCCGCGCACCTGGGCGGGTTGGCGGTGCGGCAGCTTGCCGTGGGCCTGATCGCGGTCTACGGCTGGTGGGCGTGGGCGCGCAGGCGGGACCCGGTGTTCGGGGTCGCGGTGCGGCGGGCGAGCCGGTGGGAGCTGGTGGCGACGGCGGCGGCGTTCGTCGTCGGGACCGTGGTGTTCGCGCTGGTGTTGGACGCGCTGGACGCCTCGTGGGCGCCGTGGCCGGATTCGGCCATCTTCATCGGGACCGTGCTGGCGTTCGCGCTGCAGGCCTACGGGCTGGTGGAGTTCTGGATCGTCTGGCTGGTGGTGGACGCGATCGGCGTGCCCTTGCAACTGTCGTCGGGGTTGGTGTTCAGCGCCTCGGTCTACATCGTGTTCGCCGGGCTGGTGGTCTACGGCTGGGTAAGCTGGTTCCGCTCGGCGAAGCAGCAGGCCACCGTGGCCGTGTGAGCGGTGCCCACACGGCCACGGCCGGGCCTCAGGCGACCCCGGGGTCGCCCACCTGCGGGCCTGCCGCCGTCACGTCGTCGATCCTGTAGCGGCGCGCCGCCTCGACGACCAGCGACCGGTCGACCTCGCCGCGCCGGGCCAGCGCCGCCAGCACGCCCACGGTGATGGACTCGGCGTCGACCAGGAAGTGCCTGCGGGCGGCCGGGCGGGTGTCGGAGAAGCCGAACCCGTCGGTGCCGAGCGTGGTCATGTCGGTGGGCACCCACGGGCGGATCAGGTCCGGCACCGCGCTCATCCAGTCCGACACCGCCACGACCGGGCCCTGCTTGCCCTTGAGCACCTCGGTCACGTACGGCACGCGCGGTTCGGCCTGCGGGTGCAGCAGGTTGTGCCGGTCGACCTCCACCGCTTCGCGGCGCAGCTCCGACCAGGACGTCGCCGACCACACGTCCGCGTTGACGTTCCAGTCCGCCGCCAGCATCTCCTGGGCCCGGATCGCCCACGGCATGGCCACACCGGAGACCAGGATCTGCGCCTTGAGCCCGGTGGAGGACTCCGCCTGCCGGTAGCGGTAGAGGCCGCGCAGCAGGCCCTCGACGTCGAGGTCCTCCGGCTCGGCGGGCTGCTGGTACGGGTCGTTGTAGACCGTCAGGTAGTAGAAGACGTCCTCGGCCTGCTCGCCGTACATGCGGCGCAGCCCGTCCTTGACGATGTGCGCGATCTCGAACGACCACGCCGCGTCGTAGGACACCACCGCCGGGTTGGTCGCCGCCAGCAGCAGCGAGTGCCCGTCGTTGTGCTGCAGGCCCTCACCGGTCAGCGTGGTGCGGCCCGCGGTGGCGCCCAGGACGAACCCGCGCGCCATCTGGTCGGCCGCGGCCCACAGGCCGTCGCCGGTGCGCTGGAAGCCGAACATCGAGTAGAAGATGTAGATCGGGATCATCGGCTCGCCGTGCGTGGCGTAGGAGCTGCCCGCCGCGGTGAACGACGCGGTCGACCCGGCCTCGTTGATGCCCTCGTGCAGGATCTGGCCCTGCTCGGACTCCTTGTAGCTGAGCATCAGCGACGCGTCGACCGAGGTGTAGAGCTGCCCGTTGGGGTTGTAGATCTTCTGCGTCGGGAACATCGAGTCCATGCCGAACGTGCGCGCCTCGTCCGGGATGATCGGCACCAGCCGCGGCCCGATCTCCGGGTCCTTGGCCAGGTCGCGCACCAGCCGGACGAACGCCATGGTGGTGGCGACCTCCTGCTTGCCCGACCCGCGCTTGAGCACGTCGTAGACCTTGTCGCCGGGCAGCACCAGCGCCTTGCCCTTGGTGCGGCGCTCGGGCAGGTACCCGCCGAGCTGGCGGCGCCGCTCCTGCAGGTACTGGATCGCCTCGTCGTCCTGCCCAGGGTGGTAGTACGGCGGCAGGTACGGGTCCTTCTCCAGCTCCGCGTCCTCGATCGGGATGCGCAGCGTGTCCCGGAACGCCTTGAGGTCGTCCAGGGTCATCTTCTTCATCTGGTGCGTGGCGTTGCGCGCCTCGAAGTGCGGGCCGAGGTTGTAGCCCTTGATCGTCTTGGCCAGGATCACCGTCGGCTGGCCGTGGTGCTCGGTGGCCGCCCGGTAGGCCGCGTAGACCTTGCGGTAGTCGTGGCCGCCGCGCTTGAGGTTCCAGATCTCCTGGTCGCTCATCGGGTTGACCAGGGCCTTGGTGCGCGGGTCGCGGCCGAAGAAGTGCTCGCGGACGAACGCGCCGTCGTTGGCCTTGTAGGTCTGGTAGTCGCCGTCGGGGGTGGTGTTCATCAGGTTGACCAGGGCGCCGTCGCGGTCGGCGTGCAGCAGCGCGTCCCACTCCCGGCCCCAGATGACCTTGATGACGTTCCAGCCCGCGCCGCGGAAGTACGACTCCAGCTCCTGGATGATCTTGCCGTTGCCGCGCACCGGGCCGTCCAGGCGCTGCAGGTTGCAGTTGATCACGAAGGTGAGGTTGTCGAGCTGCTCGTTGGCCGCGACGTGGATCAGCCCGCGCGACTCCGGCTCGTCCATCTCCCCGTCGCCGAGGAACGCCCACACCCGCTGGTCGGAGGTGTCCTTGATGCCGCGGTCGCGCAGGTACCGGTTGAACCGGGCCTGGTAGATGGCGTTCATCGGGCCCAGGCCCATGGAGACGGTCGGGAACTCCCAGAAGTCCGGCATCAGCCGCGGGTGCGGGTACGACGGCAGCCCGCCGCCGGGGCCCGCGTGCGACAGCTCCTGGCGGAACCCGTCGAGCTGGTCGGTGGACAGGCGGCCCTCGAGGAACGCGCGGGCGTAGATGCCGGGGGAGGCGTGGCCCTGCACGTAGATGTGGTCACCGCCACCGGGGTGGTTCTTGCCGCGGAAGAAGTGGTTGAAGCCCACCTCGTAGAGGGCCGCGGAGGAGGCGTAGGTGGAGATGTGCCCGCCGACGCCCACCCCGGGGCGCTGCGCGCGGTGCACGGTCATCGCCGCGTTCCACCGGATCCACGCCCGGTACCGGCGCTCCACCTCCTCGTCGCCGGGGAACCACGGCTCCCGGTCGGTGGCGATGGTGTTGACGTAGTCGGTGCTGGTCAGCGACGGGACGCCGACGTGGCTCTCCCTGGCCCGCTCGAGCAGCCGGAGCATCAGGTAGCGGGCCCGCTGCTGGCCGCCCTCGGCGAGGGCGGCGTCGAACGACTCCAGCCACTCCGAGGTCTCCTCCGGGTCGATGTCGGGGAGGTGCGCGGCGAGGCCGTCGCGGATGACGCGTACCCGTTCGGGTGCGCCGGACCTGTCGTTGTGGGTGGCCACGGTGGAGCTCCAGCCTGGGTCGAGGTCGGGTTGCATCGCGCGCGCGGGTGACACGCGCGCGAGACTCACTCTGCCATGTTCGTCTGAATCGAAGCGCACGTCATCCTTACTGGTCAGTAGGGGTGTGCGTGGCCACGGCCGGGCGTCGAGGGGGTCACGGTTCCCGGCGTGTCGGGGACAGGACGGTTGCGCAGGTGGCCACTGTCAGTGTTCGCTGTCGCCTAACCGAACAGGCAGGACGCGGTGGACGGGCCGGTCAGCGACCCGCGCCCCCGTGACAGCGCAGATGGAGGAGTGACACCGTGGTGGCCGCGGGAGATGCCGGGAGCATCGGCATCGCCGACAAGCTGGGGATCGTTGGGGGCGCAGTCGTCCAGGAGATCGGCTGGGACGAGGACGTCGACGACGACCTGCGTGCCGCGATCGAGGACCGCATCGGCGCCGACCTGCTCGACGAGGACGCCGAGGAGGTGGTCGAGGTCGTCCTGCTGTGGTGGCGCGACGGCGACGGTGACCTCGTCGACGCGCTGGTGGACGCGATCGGCCCGCTCGCCGACAACGGCGTGATCTGGGTCCTGACGCCGAAGCCGGGGCGCGAGGGGCACGTCGAGCCGTCGGACATCGCCGAGGCGGTGCCCACCGCCGGACTGGCCCAGACCTCCAGCGTCAGCGTGGGCAAGGACTGGGCGGGCACCAGGCTGGTGTCCCCGAAGTCCGCCAAGACCAGGCGCTGACGCCGCCGGACCGATCACCCGGGTGGCGGGCCGCCCGGGTGCCCTAGGCTGTCCGCGCACGGGTCGCCACTGATCAGGAGGATGTCGGGTATGGCTGTTGAGGTCGGTTCCAAGGCTCCGGACTTCACGCTCAACGACTACAACAAGCAGCCGGTGAAGCTGTCGGACTTCCGCGGCGGGAAGAACGTCCTCCTCGTGTTCTACCCGTTCGCCTTCAGCGGCATCTGCCAGGGCGAGCTCTGCCAGGTCCGCGACGAACTCGCCGAGTACACCGACAGCAACGTCCAGGTCGTCGGCGTCTCGGTGGACACCCCGTTCAGCCTCAAGGCGTGGGCCGACCAGCAGGGCTACACCTTCCCGCTGCTGTCGGACTTCTGGCCGCACGGCGAGGTCGCCAAGGCCTACGGCGTGTTCAACGAGGCCGCGGGCCTGGCCAACCGCGGCACGTTCCTCATCGACACCGAGGGCACCGTCCGCTACGCCGAGGTCAACCAGCCCGGCGAGGCCCGCGACCAGGCCGCCTGGAAGAAGGCCGTCGCGGCCCTGTAGGCCCGTCGGCGGGCGCGGTGGGGTGTCAGGTCCTCGGCGCGCTCCCCGGGCGCATAGCTCAGCGGAAGAGCACTCGGTTTACACCCGAGCGGTCGCAGGTTCGAATCCTGCTGCGCCCACCGGATCTCCTCCACACCACGTCCCGCCCCCGGTCGGCGGGACGTGGTCGTCTCATCGCCCCGTCAGGCGGCGGGTTCGAGGTCTTCCTCGACCACTGCCGCGGGGGTGGCCTTCGCGCGGCGCTTCTTGACGACGTGGGCGATCACGACCACCGCGACCACCGCGGCGACGACGGCGAGCGCGCCGGTGCTCATGGCGCTCTCCAGCCGCTTCGCGGCCTCGCCCAGGGCCGCGCCGATGCCGATGTGCAGGGCCGACCAGCAGGCGGCCCCGGCCGCGGCGGCCGGGAGGAACTTGCGGTACGCCAGCCCGGAGGTCCCGGCGGCGGCCGGGGTCAGGGTGCGCACGACGGGCAGGAACCTGGCGAAGAACACCGCCCAGGCGCCGCGGCGGCGGAGGATGCCGGTGGCCTTGTCCCAGCCGCCGACGCCGTACTTCTGGATCAGCCGGGTTTCCCGCAGCCGGGGGCCGTAGCGGCGGCCGATCAGGTAGCCGAGCGAGTCGCCGGTGGCCGCGCAGAGGGTGACGACGCCCCACAGCACCAGGAAGCGGGTGGGGGTGATCGCGGTGGTGGCGGCGACCAGCAGGCCCGCCTCGCCGGGGGCGATGAAGCCCAGGCCGATGGTGCACTCCGCCAGGACCAGGCCCCCGGTCGCGGCGACCAGGCCGGGCTGCGGCAGTGCCTGGAGCCAGTCCAGGACATCGGTCATCAAGCCCACGGGGGTACTCCTTCGGGTGGCGGCGACTTCCCATCAGAGGGAGCCCGTTTCCTCGTGGTTCCCCCGCATGTGTATATCGCCGCCACCCGAAGGGCGTAACGCTTGGGGGTCGCTACCGCTGGAGCAGCGCGCTGATCTCCTGGCTGGCGGCGCCCGCCTCCGCCAGGTGGCGCAGGTTCTCCGGGACGACCTCGCCCCGGTGCTCGACCGCCTGGGTGTAGAGCCGCCCGGCGCGGTAGGACGAGCGCACCAGCGGCCCGGCCATCACCCCGGCGAAGCCCATCGCCTCCGCGGCCTGCTTGTGCTCCAGGAACTCCTCCGGCTTGACCCACCGGTCGATCGGGTGGTGGCGCAGGCTGGGGCGCAGGTACTGGGTGATGGTGATGATGTCGCAGCCCGCGTCGTGCAGGTCCTGGAGGGCGGCGGTGACCTCGTCGGGGGTCTCGCCCATGCCCAGGATCAGGTTGGACTTGGTCACCAGGCCGTACCCGCGGGCCTCGGTGATCACCTTCAGCGAGCGCTCGTAGCGGAACGCGGGGCGGATGCGCTTGAAGATGCGCGGGACCGTCTCCAGGTTGTGCGCGAGCACCTGCGGGCGGGAGCCGAACACCTCGGCGAGCTGGTCGGGCTCGGCGTTGAAGTCGGGGATGAGCAGTTCGACGCCGGTGCCCGGGTTCAGGTCGTGGATCTGGCGGACCGTCTCGGCGTAGAGCCACGCGCCGCCGTCGGCCAGGTCGTCGCGGGCGACGCCGGTGATGGTGGAGTAGCGCAGGCCCATCGCCTGGACCGACTCGGCGACCCGGCGGGGCTCGTCGCGGTCGAGGTCGGCGGGGCGGCCGGTGTCGATCTGGCAGAAGTCGCAGCGGCGGGTGCACTGCTCGCCGCCGATGAGGAAGGTGGCCTCGCGGTCTTCCCAGCACTCGAAGATGTTGGGGCAGCCCGCTTCCTCGCACACCGTGTGCAGGCCCTCGCGCTTGACCAGGCCCTTGAGTTCGCGGTACTCGGGGCCCATCTTGGCGCGGGTCTTGATCCAGGAGGGTTTTCTCTCGATCGGGGTCTCGCTGTTGCGCACTTCGAGGCGCAGCATCTTCCGACCCTCAGGCGCTACCGTCACCCGCTCAGGCTACGCCTCCCCGGCGGGGGGTGGAAACACGCGGGGTCCGGCGAAACGTCGGTCAACACCGCTGCTTACCCCGGGAATGTCCGGGCAGTGTCCGGTTTGCCGCCACAGACTGCGGGACGCCTTCTCGGGGGCGCAGCGCTGCGCTCCTCGAGCAGGGGTGTCGGGCAGAGCGGCGGTCAGGCGCTGGCGACCAGCCTGCGCAGCAGTCCGACCGCGGACGGCCTGCGCGGCGGCGCGGCCACCTCGGCCGGGGTGCTGCGCAGCATCGCCAGGTAGGCGGCACCGGTGCGGGTGGCCTCCTCGGTCGAATCGTCGTCGGCGGCCAGACCGGACGACAGGGCGAGCAGGCGCTGTTCGGCCTCGCGCACCGGCCGCAGCGCCTCGGTGTCGTGCGCCTCCAGCAGCCGGTGCAGCACCGAGGACTCCTCGGCGGCCGCGCGCCAGGCGGCCGACGCGGCCTCCACCCGGTCCAGCGACGGGTCGCGGTCGGCTTCCGCGGCCGCCACCTCGAGGCGGCCGGTCAGCCGCCGCATCCACCGGTGGTGCAGGGCGAGCAGCAGTTCGTCGGTGTCGGTGAACACCTCCGCCGCCAGCGGCACGTCGGCCGTCGACAGCGGTCCCTCGGGGTTGTGCCGGACGTGCGCCAAGACTGCGTCCAGCGCCGCCTGTCTGCGGTAGTAGTCGTTCCAGCTCATGGTGATGGACTCCTCCCCGTGACCTTCGCCATACCGTGGGTTTGCGGCATACCGTCAGTATGGTCCACAATCTAGCACTGGCCATACCCCCGGTATGTCCGTCCGATTAAGTTACGGTGTGGTGATGACGACAGCGCAGTCCAGGCGGGTGGACTACAGCGAGTCGACCAGGAACGCCCTGGTCGACTCGGCCGTGGCGCTGTTCACCGAACACGGCTACGCCGCCACCTCGCTGGACGCCATCGCCCGCCGCACCCGGGTCACCAAGGGCGCGCTCTACCACCACTTCAGCGGCAAGCAGGCGCTGTTCGAGGCCGCCTTCGACGCGGTCGAGTCCGGTGTCATCGCCCGCCTCGGCCAGGTCGTGGCGGGCCCCGGTGACGCCTGGGACCGGGCGATGAGCGCCCTGCGCGGCTACGTCGGCATCTGCCTGGAGCCGGACTACCAGCGCATCGTGATCCACGAGGGCCCGGTGGTGATGGGCTGGGAGCGCTGGCGCGCGGCCGAGGAGCACTTCAGCTACGGCCTGGTGAAGGCCGCGCTGGAGGCGCTGATCGCGGCGGGGGAGATCGAGGCGCTGCCGGTCGAGGTCACCGCCAGGGTGCTGTTCGGCGCGCTGTCCACCGGCGCCACCATCATCGCCACCGCCGAGGACCCCGAGCGGGCGGGCGCGGAGGTCTCGCTGACGATCACCCGCGTGCTGGAGGGAATGCGGGTGACCAGGCTGCGATAACGGCTCCCGCGCCTGGGACGATGCCCCCAGCGAGACCCGGGTTCCCGGGCCTGACCCTGGGGGAGCTGCTGATGGAGTCGACCGCGCCGGTCGTCCGCGATCCCGCCATCGACCGCCCGGCGATCACCGACCCGACCACCGCCATCCTGCTGCGGGTGCGCCAGGACCAGAGCTTCGGCCTGGCCATGGTGGTCGTGCTGCTCGCCTTCGTCTTCAGCAGCGCCTTCGTCCTCGCCTGGAGCGGGGCGTCGATCCTGTTCGCGCTGCACCTCGCGGTGATGCTGGGCGTGCTCGGCCTGGTCGCCTCGCGGCAGTACCTGTGGGGCCGGTGGCTGCGGTCCGCGCGCGGACCGCGGCTGCTGCACGCGGCACCGTGGCGGCCCGTGCCCGCCAGGGTGGTGCGGCGCCGGTCGCCGGGCTGGGCGTCGGTCGTCGCGCTGGGGGAGGGCGCGACGAGCACCGCCGTGCGGGTCACCGCCTTGAACGAGGCGCACCACGCCGTGATCGCGCGCACCGGCCGGGCCTGGGTCGTCGGCCCCGACAAGACCGGGTGGGCCGCGCTGCGCGTCGACGGCACGCACGAGGCCCTGCCGGCGTGGGCGCTGGCGGCCGTCCCCCGAGGCACCGCCAAGGCACCCCGGGCCGACCCCGCCTTGCTGACCGCGCGCACCCTGTCGATGAACACGGTCTCCATGGTCGCCCTGTTCCTCCTCGGGCTCGCGATCACGGTGGGCGCCTGGCTGGTGGTCGGCATGCGGCCGTCCACGATGCTGGTGAGCTTGGCGTCCTGGTTGCTGTGCGTGGGGCTGGCCCTGGGGCTCACCGTCTGGCACGCCCGGGTCAACCTGCGGCTGCCCGCGCTGGTCGGGGCCGCCGAGTGGACCAGGGTCGAACTCAGCCTCGCGCCGTGGAAGGCCCGTCGTGACGGCACCGCCAAGGCCAGCGCGACCGTGCGGCTGTCCGACGGCAGCACCCGCACGCTGCTGATGCCCGGCGCGTCGGTGGAACTGCTCGGCACCATCTGGGACACCGGCGCGGCCTGGCTCAGCGCCACCCCCGACCCCGGGGCGACCCTGGCCGTGGGACACCCCGGCTACCCGCCGGTGGCGGTGGCCCGGGTTGCCTAGGCCATGTCTTCGAAGCCGGTCTTTTGGCTGGTGTGCCCGGCTGGGTGGATGTGCTTGGCCGGGGCCCCTACGGCGATCATGTGGCCCGGCGTGACAGGGTGGGGCTGAAGGGATGCCCCACCGCCAGAGGCAGGCTTGCACATGATCGCCACCCCCGGCCAAACACATCCACCCACCCGGGCAGTTGGGCAGCCGGGCAGGCGGTTCGTGGGGTGGCCGGCTTTGGGACAGGCCCTTGGGGGCCGTGCGCCGGGCGGGTCAGCGCAGGGCGAAGGTGACGCCGGGCAGCGCGGGCTGGTCCTGGGCGAGCCAGTGGTCGCGCACGGGCAGCGTGCCGTCCAGGGCGGCGAGGACGGCGTCGCGGGCCAGGGGGAGGACCTCTGAGACCGGGACCCGGCGGCCCAGTTCCAGGGTCAGCGAGGTCACCCCGGCGTCGCGGATGCCGCAGGGGACGATGTGGTCGAACGGGGTCAGGTCGGCGTCGCAGTTGAGCTGGAAGCCGTGCATGGTGACCCCGCGCTGGACCCGGATGCCGACCGCGGAGATCTTGCGCTCGGGGCGCACGCCGTCGGCGGCCAGCCACACGCCGCTGCGGCCCTCGACGCGGCCGGTGGCCAGGCCGAAGTGGGCGCACACGGCGATCATCGCCTCCTCGACCCGGCGCACGTACTGCACCACGTCGACCGGGTCGGCCAGCTTGACGATCGGGTAGCCCACGAGCTGCCCCGGCCCGTGCCAGGTGATCTTGCCGCCGCGGTCGACGTCGATCACCGGGGTGCCGTCGTCCGGCCGCTCCTCCGGGGTGGTCCGCTTGCCCGCGGTGTAGACCGGGTCGTGCTCCAGCAGCAGCAGGGTGTCCGGGCCCGCGTCGTCGGCGCGGGCGGTGGCCAGATCCCGCTGCCACTGCCAGGTGCGCAGGTAGTCCACCGTCCCGATCGGACGAACGTCGACCGGGTCCGCGCTCGCCCGGCAGGAGACCTCAACAGCGCTCACGCGACGACACTACGCCTCGCCCGGCCGTCCGTCCCGGACCCGCGGGCGCGCTCCGATCCCGGAGCCGCGCGGGGTGCGAAGAACGGGCCCGTACCCGATCACGGTCCCGGTCGGGACCCCGCTTCCCCGGCCGGGGGCGGGAGCAGGCCCAGGGCGGCCGAGGCGAGCAGGCCCACGCCGAGCACGCCCACCACCGCGCCCACGGTGTCGGTGAGCCAGTGGACGTCCAGCAGGATGCGGCAGAGCGCGGCCACCAGCACCGCCAGCCCACCCCAGAACGCGCAGGCGCGCAGCCGGGGGCGGGCCAGCCAGGCGCACAGCACGGCCGCGGTGAACGCCACCGCCGCCACCGACGTCACGTGTCCACTCGGGAAGCTGAAGTCCGGGTACTCGCGCGGTCTGGCCCTGGCGAACAGCGGCTTCACGAACGACACCACCCTGCACAGCACCAGCACCACCACCGCCTTGAGCAGCAGGCGGGACCGGTCGCGGTCGGTGGTCCGCACGACCGCGGCCCGGACGAGCAGCCCCGCGCCCATGGCGATCGGCAGGACCGGGCCGAACACGTCGCTGAGCACCGAGGCGACCGAACCGACGTCCCCGGCGAAACCACCACCCAGGGCCTCGGCCACGAACCGGTCGACACCCGGGGTGACGCCGGAAACGGTCAGGCCCAGCGCGACGAAGGCGGCGACCAGCAGCAGGCCGACGCCGAGCAGCCACCTCACCGCTGTTCGAGCGCGG
This sequence comes from Actinokineospora sp. PR83, assembly GCF_021056305.1. Lineage (NCBI taxonomy): Bacteria > Bacillati > Actinomycetota > Actinomycetes > Pseudonocardiales > Pseudonocardiaceae > Actinokineospora > Actinokineospora sp. PR83. Next base: position 36,214 of record NZ_JAJCXD010000040.1, on the reverse strand, counting down.
CCAGGGCGTCGTCGACGGTGTCGTAGCGGAACGCAAAACCGTGGTCCTGCAACACCCTCGGGACCACGTGCTGGCTGCGCAGGATCTCCTCGGCGAACTCGCCCAGCGCGACCTGCAACGCCACCTTCGGCACCCGGAACAGCGCCGGGCGGTTGCGGGCGCGGCCGAACGCGCGGGTGAACTCGGCGTTCGTCGCCGGGCTAGGGCCCACCAGGTTGACCGGGCCGGAGATGTCCTCGCGCAGCAGGAACGCCAGCGCGTCGACCTCGTCGTCCAGGTGGATCCAGGGCAGGTACTGCCTGCCGCTGCCCAGCTTGCCGCCCAGGCCCAGGGAGAACAGTGGGCGCAGCGGGCCGAGCAGGCCGCCGCTGGGGGACAGGACCTGCGCGGTGCGGGCCAGCACGACCCGGGCGCCCGCCGCCGCGGCGGCCGCGGTCGCCGCCTCCCAGCGCACGCACAGCTCCGCCAGGAAACCGCGCCCCGCGGGCTCGTGCTCGTCGGCCGGGCCCGCCGGGATGGTGCCGTAGTAGCCGACCGCGGAGCCGTTGAGCAGCACCGGCACCCCCGTCTCGGCCACCGCGGCGGCGAGCACCTCGGTCGGCTCGACGCGGCTGTCGAGGAGCATCTGCTTGCGCGCCTGCGTCCAGCGGCGGTCGGCGACCCCGGCACCGCACAGGTTGACCACCGCGTCGACGCCGTCGAGGGTGCCCTCCTGCAGCGTGCCCGCGGGCGGGTCCCAGCGGCGCTCGTCCGGGGCCTGCGGCTCGCGGCGGACCAGTCGCAGCACCTCGTCGCCGTCGTGTCGGAGCTTGGCCACGAGAGCGGTCCCGATGAGGCCGGACGACCCGGCGACGACTACGCGCATGGGGTGATCGTCCCGAACATCCGGTCGGCGCGCACGCCCGGGTGACGGCGGTTACCCGCGGCGGATGACAAAAGAGGGCCGCCCCGGCGGGGCGGCCCTCCTCGTGTCCACTCGTGCCGGAGTACCCGGTCAGAGGCCCAGGTCGGCCTCGAAGGCACCCTCTTCCAGGCGGTTCTTCACCGTGGAGAGGAACCGGCCCGCGTCCGCGCCGTCGACCAGGCGGTGGTCGTAGGTCAGCGCCAGGTACACCATCGAGCGAACGGCGATGGTGTCGTCGCCGTTCTCGTCGGTGATCACGACCGGGCGCTTGACGACCAGGCCGACCCCCAGGATGCCGACCTGCGGGAGCTGGATGATCGGGGTGTCGAACAGCGCGCCCTGGCTGCCCAGGTTGGTCAGGTTGAACGTCGCCCCGAACAGCTCGTCCGGGGTGACCTTGTTGGCCCTGGTCCGGTCCGCGAGGTCGGTGATCTTGTGCGCCAGCCCGGCCAGGTTCAGCTCGCCCGCGTCGTGGATCGCCGGGGTGAGCAGGCCGCGCTCGGTGTCCACCGCGATGCCCAGGTGCTCGGCGCCGTGGTAGGTCACCTCCTTGGCCTCCTCGTCGATGGAGGCGTTGAGCTTCGGGTGCTGCTTGAGCGCCTCGACGGTGGCCTTGGCGAAGAACGGCAGGAACGTCAGCTTGACGCCCTCGCGCGCCTCGAACGCCGCCTTGGCCCGCGAGCGCAGCTTGGCGATCCGGGTCACGTCGACCTCGACGACCTGGGTGAGCTGCGCCGCCGTCTGCAGCGACTCCACCATCCGGCGCGACACCGTCTGGCGCAGGCGGGTCATCTTCTGCGTCGTGCCGCGCAGCGAGGTGTCCACCGCTCCCGGCTTGCTCGGCGCCTGCGGGGTCGAGGCGGTCGAGGCCGCGGCCGGGCGGCGCTCCGGCTGGGCGGGCTCGGCGGGCTTGGCCGACTCCGCCTTCTTCGCCTCGGCGGCGGCCAGCACGTCCTGCTTGCGGATGCGACCGCCGACACCGGTGCCCTTGAGCGAGGACAGGTCCACGCCGTGCTCACCGGCCAGCTTGCGCACCAGCGGGGTCACGTACGGGGCGCTGCCGTTGGTCTCGGCCTGCGCGGGCTCGGGGGCCTCGTCCCGCTTCGGGGCCTGCTTGGGCGCCTCCTGCTTGGGCGCCTCCTGCTTCGGCGCCTCCTGCTTGGGGGCTTCCTGCTTCGGCGCCTCCTGCTTCGGCTCGGCCTTCGGGGCCTCCTGCTTCGGCGGCTCCGGGGCCTGCTCCGGCTCCGGGGCGGCGGGCGCGGCGCCCGCGTTCCCGATCACGGCGAGCTTGCCGCCGACCTCGACGGTGGCGTCCTCGCCCGCGCTGATCTCCAGCAGCGTGCCCGCCACCGGCGACGGGATCTCGGTGTCGACCTTGTCGGTGGACACCTCCAGCAGCGGCTCGTCGACCTCGACCGCGTCGCCGACCTGCTTGAGCCAGCGGGTGACGGTGCCCTCGGTGACGCTCTCGCCCAGCGCGGGCATGGTCACCGGGGTGCCCTTGCCGCTGCCCCCGGACGACGCGTCCGACGACGGCTGCGGGCCTGACGCGGGGGCCTCCTCCTGCTCGGGCTCCGCCTCCTGCGCGGGCTCGGGCTCCGGCTCGGGTTCGGGGGCGGACTCGGCCTCGGCGGAACCGCCGGAGTCGGAGCCCCCCGACTCGGAGGCGTCGCCGATCTCGGCGAGCGCGGCGCCCACCTCGACCGTCTCGTCCTCCTGGGCGAGGATCTTCGTCAGCACACCCGCGGCGGGCGACGGGATCTCGGTGTCGACCTTGTCGGTCGAGACCTCGAGCAACGGCTCGTCGACCTCGACCGTGTCGCCCTCCTGCTTGAGCCAGCGGGTGACTGTTCCTTCGGTGACGCTCTCTCCGAGCGCCGGCATCTCAACGGAGAACGCCATGGTTTCCTGGACTCCTCGTGCTTTCTGGCATGGCTGGCGGGACGTGGGCTGAGCTTCCGGTCAGCCGTGCACGTGTAGCGGCTTGCCCGCGAGGGCGAGGAACGCCTCGCCGAGGGCCTCCGTCTGGGTGGGGTGGGCGTGGATCAGCGGTGCCACGTCCTCGGGGTAGGCCTCCCAGCTGTAGATCAACTGGGCCTCGCCGATCAGCTCGCCCACGCGCTCACCCACGAGGGTGATGCCGACGACCGGGCCGTCGGGCGCCTTGACCAGCTTCACGCCGCCGGAGGTCTTGAGGATCTGGCTCTTGCCGTTGCCCGACAGGGCGTAGACCAGGGTCTCGGCCGAGCCGTACTTCTCCTTGGCCTGCGCCTCGGACAGGCCGACCGAGGCGACCTCCGGCTTGCAGTAGGTCACCTTCGGGATACCCGCCTCGTCGATGACCTTCGGGTCCTGCCCGGCGATGTCCTCGGCGATGAAGATGCCCTGCTGGAAGCCGCGGTGCGCCAGTTGCAGGCCGGGCACCAGGTCGCCGACGGCGTAGACGCCGGGCAGGTTCGTGCGCAGCCGCTCGTCGGTGATCACGAAGCCGCGGTCCATGGTGACCCCGGCCTCCTCGTAGCCGTGGCCCGCGCTGTTGGGGCCGCGGCCGACCGCGACCAGCAGCAGGTCGGCGTCGATCGACTCGCCGGACTCCAGCGACACCGAGACACCGGTGTCGTTCTGGGTGGCGCCGGTGAACTTCACACCGGTCTTGAACTTGATGCCGCGCTTGCGGAAGGCCCGCTCAAGCTGCTTGGAGGCCCACTCGTCCTCCAGCGGCACCAGCCGGGGCAGCGCCTCGACGATGGTGACCTCGGCGCCGAAGGAGCGCCACACGCTGGCGAACTCCACGCCGATCACGCCGCCGCCGAGGACGACGACCTTCTCCGGCACGTAGTCGAGGTTCAGCGCCTGGTCGCTGGTGATGATCCGGCCGCCGATCTCCAGGCCGGGCAGGGTCTTGGCGTAGGAACCGGTGGCGAGCACCACGTTCTTGCCGGTGTAGGTCTGCCCGTCGACGGTGACCTTGTTCGGGCCGACGAAGGTGCCCGCGCCCTCGACCACGGTGACCTTGTTGGCCTTGAACAGGCCCTGCAGGCCCTTGTGCAGGCCGGAGACGATGGAGTCCTTGTAGGAGTTCACACCGTTCATGTCGATGCCCTCGAGCGAGGACTTCACCCCGAACTGGTCGCCCTCGCGGGCGTTGTCCGCGACCTCGGCGGCGTGCAGCAGCGCCTTGGTCGGGATGCAGCCCCGGTGCAGGCAGGTGCCACCGACCTTGTCCTTCTCCACCAGGATCACCGAGAGTCCTAGCTCGGCCGCGCGGAACGCGCAGGCGTAGCCGCCGGACCCGCCACCCAGGATCACGAGGTCAGCGGAGGTGTCAGTCACGGGGTCTCCTCGACGTGCGACAGCGTTCTGTCAATGTTGCGCCCAGTGCGGCGGGCGGCGCGCGATCACACGTTCGGCGCAGCCACCACACGCCATCTTGTCACTTCGTGAGGCAGGCTTGCGAGGTGGTCGGGGTGTCCGTTGCGTCCCTTCCGTGGTTACCGGCCGGTACCGGGGGACACTGGGAACGCGGCCCCGTGGGCGGGGCCGGGAAGAGGAGGGGCAGATGGGGGTTTTCGACTCGCTGCGGCGCAAGCGCGGCAAGCCCGGCGTGCTGCGCGCGGCCAGCAAGCAGGACACCTCGCACCTGGACGAGTGGGCGGCGGCGCGCACCGGGGTCGAGGCGTACGTGGAGCCGAAGACGAACGTGACGGACACGACCGTGGTGCTCGTCGCGCACGACGGCGAGTGGACCCGGCGGCGCATCGCCGACCTGGACGCGGCCTTCGCCTTCGGCAAGAAGCGGTCCATCCCGGTGTACGAGGTGAACCGGGTCGGGCTGCCGCAGCGGATGCGCGACTACATCGCCAGGCAGAAGCGCGAGGGCAAGGCCTAGGCCGTGGCCGGGTCTTAAAAGCCCGGGATTTTTGGGGGCGTGCCCGGGTGGGTGGATCCGCTTGGGCGGGGCCCCTACAGCGATCATGTGCCCAGTGTGACCGAGTGGGGCTGAAGGGATGCCCCACAGCCCGGGCAGGCTTGCACATGATCGCTTCCCCCACCCAAGCAGATCCACCCACCCGGGCTTCTGCGTAGCCGGGCCGGCGGTTGGTGGGGTGGTCGGCAGCTGCGCCGCTGACGGCTCGGCGTGGCGGGCCGCCCGGTCGGGCCGGCGGCGGCGGTCCCTCGGGGGATCCGCCGCCGTCGTCGGGAGGTCGGTCAGCCGTTCGCGGCGATGTCGGCCAGGACGGCCGCGATCGTGCGGACCGGCAGGCCGGTGCCGCCCTTGGTGGTGTACCCCCAGGGGGCGCCGCCGTTGTAGGCCGGGCCCGCGACGTCGAGGTGCGCCCACGGCAGGTCCTCGGGGACGAACTCGCGGAGGAACACGCCCGCGGCGAGCATCCCGCCCCAGCGCTGCCCGGTGACGTTGGTCAGGTCGGCCAGCCGGGAGTCCAGGTCGGCGCGCAGCTCCTCGGGCAGCGGCATGGCCCAGCCGCCCTCGCCGGTGCCGCGGGCGATCCCGGCGACGCGGTCGCGGAACTCGTCGGAGCCCATGATGCCCGCGGTGCGGTTGCCCAGGGCCACGACCTGCGCCCCGGTCAGCGTGGAGGTCTCGATCAGGTAGTCCGGGTCGTCCTCGGCGGCGCGCACGATGGCGTCGGCCAGGATCAGGCGGCCCTCGGCGTCGGTGTTGAGGACCTCGACGGTCTTGCCGCCGTACATGGTCAGCACGTCGCCGGGGCGGTAGGCGGCCCCGGACGGCATGTTCTCGGCCATCGGCACCGTGGCCACGACCTCCAGCGGGTACTTGAGCTTCGCCGCCAGCACCACGCTCGCCACGACCGCCGCCGCGCCGGACATGTCCGAGGTCATCGCCTCCATGCCGCCCGCGGGCTTGATCGAGATGCCGCCGGTGTCGAAGGTGATGCCCTTGCCGACCAGCGCGACCTTCTTGCGCGCCCGCGGGCCCCGGTAGGTCAGCCGCACCAGCCGGGGCTGGCGGGTGGAGCCGACGCCCACGCCGAGGATGCCGCCGAAGCCGCCCTTGCGCAGCGCCTTCTCGTCGAGGACCTCCACCTCCAGGCCCGCGTCCTTGGCCAGCGCGACCGCGCGCTCGGCGAACGACGCCGGGTACAGGTCGTTGGGCGGGGTGTTGACGAAGTCGCGGGCGGTGGCGACGGCCTCGGCGATCGCGGTGGCGGCCTTGAGGGTGGCCCGGTGCTCCTTGGCGGTGCCCGCGGCCGGGGCGGCCAGGTCCACCCGCGCCAGTTCGCGCTCGGTGGCGTCGGACTTGTACGCGGAGAAGGTGTACGAGCCCAGCAGGAAGCCCTCCACCGCGGCCTGCAGGTCCACCGCGGACAGCGTGGTGGCGGCCCGCTTGCTCGACCCGGTGGCGCGGGCGGCGGCACCGGCGGCCCGGCGCACCTGCTCGGCGGTCACCGACCCGTCCGCGGCGGCCTTGCCCAGGCCCGCGGCGACCACCACGGCGGCGGGCAGCTTGCCCAGCGTGGGCAGCTTGACGACCTCGTCGGCCTTGCCGGTGGCGCCCAGGGCGCCGAGCACCTCGGTGAGCGCGCCGTCGAACGCCGCGTCCACCTGCTCCGCGCCGGGCGCCAGCGCGAGGCCGGAGCCGTGCTGCACGGTGCCGATCACGATCGCGTCGACGGGGGCCTCGGTCACCGGTGCGGTGGCCAGTGCCAGCTTGGGGGCGGTCACGTCAGGTGCTCCTCGGGGGTTGGCTTCGGATCGACCCGGCAACGGCCTCGTGGGTCGCCCGGGCCTGGTCGGACCGGGTCCTGCGGCCCGGGTGGTGACGTATGCTAACCAGTTGGGTATGGCTTTCAACCGGTGGCCGGATGGTGCGTCGGCCACGAATCTGACACGGTTGCGCCCGTGACAGCGATCGGACACGTTCCGGTGGGCACCCGGATCGGGGTGCTCCCGCTCCTGGCGGGTGCCGTGGTCACCGCGGCGCTGGTCGCGGTCGGACCGGCCGCGGCGGTCGCGGGCTGGTGGTCGCTCGCCGCGCTGGGCCTGGCCGGGGTGGTGAGCGTGCTGACCGCGGTGTCGCACGCCGACCTGCTGGCCCAGTCGCCCACCGGTGACCGGCACGCGCACGTCCGCGAGCGCCTCGGGCCCGTCCCCGCCCGGCTCTCCGGGCTGCTCTCGGTCGTGGGCCGGGTGGTCGCCGCGGCGGCCGTCACCGGTGCCGCGGGCACCTACCTGTGGCCCGCCCGCCCGGCGTACGCGGCGGTCGCGCTGCTGGTGGCGGTCACCGCGCTGGTGGTCGCGCCGCCCGCGGTGCCACCCGCGGTGACCAGGGCCGCCTGGGCTGTGGTGCTGCTCACCGTCGTCGGCTTCGTGGTGGTCGGGCTGGCCATCGCCCCGGCCGACGCCGCAGTCCCCGCCGCCCCCGGCACCCCGGGCACCGACGACCCGACGGGGGTGCTGTCCGCCGCGGGTCTGCTCACGCTGGGCTTCCTCGGCCTCGAACGGACGGGCACGGCCCGCACGGCCGTGCCGGTGGTGCTCGCCTCGCTGCTGGTCTCGCTGGGGGTGGCGGTCGTCGTGCTGCGCCAGCTCGGCGGTCCGCGCGTGGCGCTGTCGCCGACCCCGCTGCGCGACGCCCTGGTCGCCGCCGACGGGGCGGGCCTCGACCCGCTGCTGACCCTCGGCCTCGCCCTCGGCGCGGTGCTGGCCGTGCGCGCGCTGCTCGACGGCGCCCTCGGTGCCGCCCGCGACCTGGCCGCGCACGGCGAGCTGCCCGGCGAGGCCCGTCACCACGCGCTCGCGGTCGCGGTGCTCGCCGTCGGCGCCGCGGTCGCCGTGGCGCCCGCGCTGCTGGCCGAGGTGGCCGCGTGCCTGCTGCTCGGGCACGCCGCGTTCGTCAACTCCTCCGCCCGCTCGCTGCCGCGCCACGACCGCTCAAGCTGGGTCCGCACCGGCTGCTGCGGCCTCGTGCTCAGCGTCGTCATCGGCGTCAACATCTCCATCCCCGCCCTCGCCACCGCGGCCGGGGTCCTGCTCCTCGGCGGCGGCGCGCTGTGGGCGCACCGAACGCGGGCGGTGACCTGAGGTAGTCGGACGCCCGAATGTCGGGATACCGATTCTCTGCCGGGCCGATCACCGGATACGGTGCCCCCATGACGTCGACCTTGTCGTTCACGAGCACTCCGAACCCCCACCCGGCCACCCCGGAACGGGTCGCGGAAGTACTCACGTCCCCCGGCTTCGGACGCTACTTCACCGACCACATGGTGACTGTCCGCCACACCCGCGAGCAGGGCTGGCACGACGCCAGGGTCGAGCCGTACCAGCCGCTGACCCTGGACCCCTCGGCCTCGGTCCTGCACTACGGCCAGGCGATCTTCGAGGGCCTCAAGGCCTACGCGCAGCCGGACGGTTCGATCGCCACCTTCCGCCCCGAGGCCAACGCCGCCCGCTTCCGCGCCTCCGCCCGCCGGATGGCGATGCCGGAACTGCCGGACGAGCTGTTCCTGGAGTCCCTGCGCCTGCTGGTCGACATCGACCGCCGCTGGGTGTCCACCAAACCGGAGGAGTCGCTGTACCTGCGGCCCTTCATGATCTCCACCGAGGCGGCCCTCGGCGTCCGCCCGTCCTCGGAGTACCTGTACCTGCTCATCGCCTCACCGGCGGGCGCGTACTTCGCCGGTGGCGTCAAGCCGGTGACGGTCTGGCTGTCCACCGAGTACGTCCGCGCGGCCCCCGGCGGCACCGGCGCGGCCAAGTTCGCGGGCAACTACGCCGCGTCGCTCGTCGCCCAGGCCCAGGCCGCCGAGGAGGGCTGCGACCAGGTCGTCTGGCTCGACGCCGTGGAGCGCCGCTGGGTGGAGGAGATGGGCGGCATGAACCTGTTCTTCGTGCTGGGCGACAAGGTCGTCACCCCGGAGCTGTCGGGTTCCCTGCTCCCCGGCATCACCCGCGACTCCCTGCTGTCGCTGGCCCGGGACCTGGGCTACACCACCGAGGAGCGCCCGATCTCCACCGACGAGTGGGAGAAGAAGGCCGCCTCCGGTGAGCTGACCGAGGTCTTCGCCTGCGGCACCGCCGCGGTGATCACCCCCGTGGGCCACGTCAAGCACGCCACCGGGTCCTTCGACATCGCAGGCGGCGCCACCGGCCCGGTCACCACCAAGCTCCGCCAGACCCTCACCGACCTGCAGTACGGCCGGATCGAGGACCCTCAGGGCTGGATGACCACCCTCTGACCGCGGCGGGGCGGGCCCCGGCCCGCCCCGCACCCGTCGGCGCTCAGCCGAAGGTGCACGCGGTCAGCACGACCGCCGTGGCCAGTTCGCAGGCCGCGCCCAGCACGTCCCCGGTGACCCCGCCGAAGCGGCGCCGCGTGTGCCGCACCAGCAGCGCCACCGACGCCGCCGCGACCACCACGCCCACCGCAGCCCTCGGTCCCACCGCCACCAGCCCCGCGGCGGCCAGCAGCACCGCCCACCCCGCGGGCACCCACCACGGCTGCGTCCCGGCGACCAGCGCGCCCAACCCGTCCGGCCGCGCCGCCGGGACCCCGCGCACGCAGCACGCCCCGAACGCCGTTCGCCCGGCGGCCAGCGCGAGCACGACCCCCGCCCACGGCACCGACGGCAGCGCCACCGCCTCGACGCCCAGCACGACGATCAGCGCCACCACCCCGAACGGCCCGACGTCGCCGCCCTTCATCACCGCCAGCGCCCGCTCCGGCGGCCCGTAGCAGCCCAGCCCGTCCGCGGTGTCCGCCAGCCCGTCCAGGTGCATCCCCCGGGTCACCAGCGCCAGCACGCCCACCGCCAGCACCCCCGCGAGCAGCGGCGGGAACGGCAGCCACAGCACCCCGGCGGCCACCAGGCCCAGCAGGGCGCCGACCACGGGTGCCACCGCGATCGCCGAGCGGGCCGCCCGGGTGTCCACCGACTCGATGTGCAGCGGCAGGACGGTCAGCCAGGACAGCGCCAGCCGCAGACCGGTCATCCGGCGTCGGGCGGCAGCGGGGTCTCGCGCCCGCTGACCCCCGCGTCCTCGAAGGTCGCCATCTCGGCCAGGACCCGGGTCGCCATGGAGACCAGGGGCAGCGCGGCGAGCGCCCCGGACCCCTCGCCCAGCCGCAGGTCCAGCTCCAGCAGCGGCGTGAGGTCGAGCTGCTCCAGGGCGAGCGCGTGCGCGGGTTCCACCGACCGGTGCCCGGCGACCCACCACGCCGACGCGCCCGGCGCCAGCTCCTCGGCGACCAGCGCCGCCGCCGCGCTGATCACCCCGTCCAGGATCACCGGTGTCCGGCGCACGGCCGCCTGCGCCAGGAAGGCCGCCATGGCCGCGATGTCCGCGCCCGAGGCGGCGCGCAGCAGCGCCACCGGGTCGCCCGAGACCCGGCGGGCCCGGCGCAGGCCGTCGCGGACGGCCACCGCCTTGCGCATCCACCCCCGGTCGTCGATGCCGGTGCCGCGGCCGACCACGGCCACCGGCTCCGCGCCGGTCAGCGCGGCGATCAGCACCGAGGCCGGGGTGGTGTTGCCGATGCCCATGTCGCCCGCGACCAGCAGGTCGGCCCCGCCGTCGACCTCCTCGTCGGCGATGGCGCGACCCGCGGCGATCGCCGCGCGCACCTCGGCGTCGGACAGGGCATCCTCGCGGTCGACCGACCCGGACGAGCGGCGGACCTTGCGCGCGGTGACCTGCTCGGGCAGCCCGGCGCCGTCGGTGTCGACCGACAGGTCCGCCACCCGCACGGTCGCCCCCGCGACCGAGGCCAGCACGTTGACCGCCGCGCCGCCGGTGAGGAAGTTCGCCACCATCTGGCCGGTGACCTCGCTCGGGTACGCCGACACCCCGTGCGCGGCGACCCCGTGGTCACCGGCGAACACGACCACCCTGGGCCGGGCGAACGGCTTCGGCGGGCACTGGCCCTGGCAGGCCGCCACCCACACCCCGACCTCCTCCAGCCGCCCCAGCGAGCCCTGCGGCTTGGTCAGCCGCCCGTGCCGGGCGACGGCCTCGCGGCGGGCGGTCGCGTCCGGCGCGGTCACGTGCGGGAAGTCGGTGCTCACCGGGGTGCCTCCGAGGGGTTCAGCGTCAGCGCAGCCGCAGCGGCAGGCCCGCGACCAGCAGCAGCACCTCGGTGCTCACCTCGGCCAGGGACGCGTTGACCGCGCCGAGTTCGTCGCGGAAGAGCCTGCCAGAACGGGTCGCGGGAACCACACCCAGCCCGACCTCGGCCGACACCACCACCAGCGGCGCCGCGCACGCGGCGACCGCCCCGACCAACCGCGCCCGCTCGGCCGCCGCGGTGATGCCCGGGGTGGTCCAGGCCGCGGCGTCGTCGAGGGCGCCGGTGAGCCAGGTCGCCACGTCGTCGAGCAGCAGCGGTGGGTCACCCGCGCGGGCCAGGGACAGGGCGGTCACCAGGGACCCGGTGTCCGGGACCTCCACCGTGCGCCAGGTGTCCGGCCTGCGGTCGACGTGGGTGGCGATCCGCGCGTCCCACTCCGCGTCGCCCGGCACCCGGCGGGCGGTGGCCAGGTAGGTGGCCGGGCCGTCGGCCGGGAGCAGGCCCTCGGCGTGCGCGGACTTGCCCGACCGGGCCCCACCCAGCACCAGCGTCTTCACGCCCCGGCACGCTACCGTCCCGGGAATGAGCTTGCGCTGGCGCTACGAGGACACCACCGGCAGCCCCGTCCCCGGCCCGGCCGTCACCTTCGACGACCAGGCCGAGGCCGAAGACTGGTTCAGCACCACCTGGCCGGACCTGCTGGAATCCGGTGTCGAGCAGGTGACCCTGCTCGACGGGGAGACCGAGGTCTACGGCCCGATGGGCCTGCGCACCCCCTGACCACGGGCTCGGCTCAGGGGCTGACGGTCAGCGACGGGTCGGTGACGACCACGTCGGCGAGCACGTCGTCGATGGCCTTGAGCAGGTCGGCGTCGAGCTTCCTGCCCGCCGCGGCGGCGTTGTCGACGACCTGCTCCGGGCGGGACGCGCCGATGATCGCCGAGGCGACGTTGGGGTTCTGCAGCACCCACGCCACCGCGAGCTGGGCCATGCTCAGCCCGGCCTGCTCGGCCAGCGGCTTGAGCTGCTGCACGGCGGTGAGCACGTCGTCGCGCAGCCAGCGGGAGATCATGTTCTTGCCGCCGGACTCGTCGGTCGCCCGGGACCCGGCGGGCGGCTCGGCCCCCGGCGCGTACTTGCCGGTCAGCACGCCCTGGGCGATGGGCGACCACACGATCTGGCCCAGGCCCTCCCGCTCGGAGGTGGGCACGACCTGCTTCTCGATGACCCGCCACAGCATCGAGTACTGCGGCTGGTTGGAGATGAGCGGCACGTTCAGCTCCCTGGCCAGCGCCGCGCCCCGGGTGATCTGGTCCGCGGTCCACTCCGAGACGCCGATGTAGAGGACCTTGCCCTGCCGCACCAGGTCGGCGAAGGCGAGCATGGTCTCCTCCAGCGGCGTGCTCCGGTCGAACCGGTGCGCCTGGTAGAGGTCGAGGTAGTCGGTGCCGAGCCGCTGCAGCGAGGCGTGCGCGGACTCCATGATGTGCTTGCGGCCCAGGCCCTTGTCGTTGGGGCCGCCGGGGCCGGTCGGCCAGAAGACCTTGGTGAAGATCTCCAGGCCCTCGCGCCGCTGGCCCTTGAGGGCGCGGCCGAGGACCGACTCGGCCTTGGTGTTGGCGTAGACGTCGGCGGTGTCGAAGGTCGTGATGCCCGCGTCGAGGGCGGCGCGCACGCAGGACTGCGCGGCGTCCTCCTCGACCTGCGAGCCGTGGGTCAACCAGTTGCCGTAGGAGATCTCGGAGACGTTGAGGCCACTGCGGCCCAGGCGGCGGTGTTCCATGGGAACCAGCCTAATCCGAGATGCTTCGGTGTGCTAACTGTTGTGAGTGGACGGAGCGGCCGGGGCGATCAGGCGACCGCGTCGCCCGCGCGCACCCGGGGCTTGGGCACGCGCAGCTTGCGCAGCTGGGTGGCGCGCACGAACCCGTACCAGCCGATGGAGAAGCCGCGGCTGGTGTCCTTCGGGAACTTCGCCCGCACCCGCTTGGCGATCCGGCGGCCGTTGAGCACGCCCTCGATCACCATGGCGACCAGCATCAGCAGGCAGGCCAGCGTCGCGTACTGCTGGACCGCGAGCGAGGGCACCAGCAGCGACAGGAACACCACCACGGCCAGCGGCATGAACAGCCCCAGCAGGTTGCGCCGGGAGTCCACCAGGTCGCGGATGTAGGCCTTGACCGGGCCGCGGTCGCGCGGCATCAGGTAGCGGTCGTCGCCCTCGTTCATCCGCTTGCGCTGCTCGATGCGCTGGAGCTTGCGCTGGGCGGCCAGCTCGGCGCGCTCCTCCTTGCTGCCGCGGGCGCGGCGCATGGCCTCGCGGGTGGTCTTCGGCGGCGGCGCCACCGGGCCGCGCTTGCGCCCCTCGGCCTCGCGCCGCTTGGGGGTGGGCCTGCCCTTGCCGGGGGTGCGGGCCTTGGTGGTGTCGCCCACGGTCACGGCAGCCTCCTCCACCTGTTCGGCTTCGGGACTGTCTGCGCTGGTGCGACGGAGGAACCTCACCTGCACAGGGTATGACAACACGTTCGGTGGATACGCTGCGCCCGTGCTGGTCGTCATCGCGCCCGACGGTTTCGGGGGCACCCTGACCTCCCCGGCCGCCGCCGAGGCCATCGCCGCGGGCTGGCGCCGGGGTGCCCCGGAGCACGAACTGCTGCTGCGCCCGCTGGCCGACGGCGGCCCCGGCTTCGTCCCGGTGCTGCACGGCGCCCTGGGCGGCGAGGTCCACCGGACGCAGGTCAGCGGCCCCCTGGGCGACCCGGTGGGCGCGTCCTGGCTGCTGGTGGGGGAGACCGCCTACCT